>NZ_NDIO01000092.1:0-14792 GCF_002241085.1 Vibrio sp. V03_P4A6T147 | reverse complement strand
CTCCGAAATACAGATTTAAGATCTTGAAAGGGAATGTAGGTAAGGAGCTTTATCGCTCAATCTATATTTTGTGCAATATGAAAGATTGTGAAGTCTTGGAATTAAATGTTCAGCCGGATCACGTTCACTTGGTTGTGATAGTTCCACCAAAAGTTTCGATATCAACGTTGATGGGAGTATTGAAAGGGCGTTCAGCAATCCGCTTGTTTAACAAGTTCCCACATATAAGAAAGAAACTGTGGGGTAATCATTTTTGGGCAAGGGGATACTTTGTTGACACAGTTGGTGTGAATGAAGAAATCATCAGGCGTTACGTAAGGCACCAAGACAAGAAAGATCAAGAATATGAGGCGCAGTTAGAGTTGAAGATAAACTAGCAGCGCAGGGATGCCCCCTTATAGGGGGCTATAAACCAAAGCCGCCTTCTAAGAAGGCGGATTTTTACTTTATCACAATTTTGAACGCTAAGCTCAGCGGCGCGAATAGCGAGCAATGAGTAAGGAGAGATGGGAGGAAGATCAAACTCTATTAGATTGGTCAAAATGTAATATTCTTTCACACTTTATCATTCCTCATTCTACGCTTTGTCTTTCCGATCACGTTTTTATCTTGCTCTCTCTGCTTTCCTTTCATCTCATTTACCCTGAGCGTGAGTGAACTCTGTGTTTTTCTTCTCCTCCCTTGGCTCTACGCCCTGAGAGAAAAATGGCAAGGGGGAGGTAATTGGCGGTGTCAAAATTATAACGTTAGCTTAGGTAGATATAGGCATATGTCTACTGATTTATAGGTTTTCTGCCAGCAGTGAGAGCAGGACGAGCACTACGTTATAAAACGGATTACAACAATGAAAACAAACCTAACGAGAATGACTTTAGCGTTTGCTTCAATTGGTATGCTAGCGGGTTGTAATGACTCGTTAGACGTTCAAGTCATGGATGGGTATTTAACCAATGCCCAAGTTTGGCTGGATGTGAACGGCAATCGTCAATTTGAACAAAACGAACCTCAAGCGTATACCGACCAAAAAGGTATCGCAAAAATTAACGTGGCGGGGCTGCGTGGTGACGTAAAAAATTATTATCTGATGGCTTCTGCCATCAAGGGAAAAACCGTTGACCAAGATATTCCCACCGTCAAAACGGCGCGCAATTATTTAATGATGGCGCCAGCAAATTATCCGGTGATCAGCCCTTTTACGACTTACCTCAGCGTGCAGATGCAAAATGGTAAGCGAGAGAGTAAAGCGTTGGCTGAGCTGAAAAAGGCGCTGCGTATTCCAACTTTGGATGTCAAAGCGGATTATGTCGATAACCACATCTTGGTTGCTCAATCTGCTAAAGCGCTAGCGCAACTGCTACCTGCTACTATCGATGACTCCAGCTTGCCTGAATTGGCCAATACCTTGAAAAAAGCCAGTAAACGGTTTGGCGATGAGATCAAAAAAGCACAGCGAGAAAAGAGCGATATTCGCGATAAAACACTGATGCTTGAAAATGGTGAGCCTGTTATTGGCTTTGATAGCGATAGAGATGGCGTAGCCGATTTGATTGACCACTTTCCTTACGACATCCAAGAGAGTATTGACTCCGATAATGATGGCATTGGCGATCACGCAGACCTAGACGATGACAACGATGGCTGGCCTGATGAAACTGAATGGCGATTAGGGACAGATCCTTATGACGCCTTAAGCTTTGCTGCCGATCTCGATGGCGATGGCATTGCGGATGTCGAAGATGATGATATTGATGGTGATGGGTGGAGCAACGCCGATGAAGCGCGTTTAGGAACGGACGCCAATGATGTTTCAAGCGTTCCTGCTGACCTTGATAGTGACGGTATTGCCGATAGCGAAGATGACGATATTGATGGTGACGGCGTGGGCAACGCGCAGGATGTATTCCCACGAGATCGCTTAGAAAGCCTTGATACCAATAACGATGGGCTAGGGGATTTTGCCTCAAGCGACGATGACGGTGATGGCATCCCCGACAGCATTGATCCACAACCGAAACAGGCGGATAACTCGACAACCGAGCCAACCCCAACTTATCAAGAAGCGATCATTTACTACCTGCGTGATGACAATAATTATGACGGCTGGGGACTACACCTTTGGAACAACGGTAGCTGTGATTCTGTTTCTGAATCTGCGCTTAATGGCGTGGATTGGGGAAATCCTTACTTAGCCTCAGAAATCGACCCGATTTATGGAGCGATATATCGCATTCCACTTAAAGCAGAACATGGCGACTGCATGAACTTTATTGTGCACAGTGGCAATGATAAAGCGCTGGGCGGCGATGATTTAGTGCTGGATTTTGTCAAAGGCAATACGCTTTATACGCGCCACGGTAGTGCGGTGTTGAACTATTCTCCGAATGATCAAATTCAAGTTGTCATTGAGGGCGCAGCTGCACATTGGCTTGCGGTAAATCAACTGGCGTGGTTCGATCACAGCGAAGCGGCAAGCTATGAGCTTTGGAGCCGCGCACAAGGCAATGGTGATATCGCCCATCCTGAACAATTCATTCATTACCCATTAGCTTTGTCAGGCGTGACAAATAATGCGCATTTCCCACATTTAGCGGGTCGAACAGCCTTCAGATTGGATGTGAGCAATGAACAAGCTAAAGCGCTGTTGAAAACTCAGCTGCTGACAGTGGCGAGAGATGCTGAAGGCAAAGTACTGGTTGCAACAAAAGTACAGATCCCAGGAATAGTCGATAATCTTTACACGGCGGGCAGCGATGATGCCGATGAAGCGAAACTTGGCGCTTGGATAGACGGTGATAGCGCGCATTTTGCGCTATGGGCTCCGACCGCGCAGCAAGTGGAGCTGTATCTGTATGATCAAGATAAAACCCTTCGCAGTACCTCCCCTCAGCCGATGGTTGAAGATCCCAACACCGGAGTTTGGCACTATCAAGGTGAGCGCTCGCTGAAAAACAGTTTCTATCGTTACCGCGTGCAGGCCTACCATCCTAAAACGGCGCAACTTGAATGGATGATGACGACCGACCCGTATTCGCAATCGCTCAGTACATCCAGCCTTTATTCTCAATTGGTGGACTTAACCGCAGCAGAGTCAAAACCGGACGATTGGGATACTCAAATTATTCCTGAATTGAGTCATCCTGAAGATAACATTCTTTATGAAGTACACATTCGTGACTTCAGCAACAGTGATAACAAAGGAACAGCGGAATACAACGGTAAATACCTCGCCTTCTTGGAAGAAGAACGTGACAGTGTTGCGCACCTGAAAAGTTTAAAACAAGCGGGTTTAACCACCATTCACTTACTGCCAAGCTATGATTTAGCGTCGATTCCGGAAGATGAGCAAAAGCGGGTCGATCTTAATGATACGGTCGCAAAACTGTGTGGTATTAACCCGCAAGCGTCACTCTGTTCTGATGGCACGTCGATGAGCGCGACCATACTTTCTCTGTTGGAAAAAACCGACCCGAATACACCGCAAGCACAAGCATTATTGGCGGATGTGCGGCCGCTTGACAGCTTCAACTGGGGTTATGATCCATTCCATTACAGCGCGCCAGAAGGCAGTTATGCAGTGCAAAGTGATGGTGTGTCACGGGTGAAAGAGTACCGCCAAATGGTGCAAAAACTGCATCAGCTTGGTTTTCGAGTCGTGCAAGATGTCGTCTACAACCATACCTACTCGTCAGGTTTGTATGACAAATCAGTACTGGATAAAACCGTGCCCGGTTATTACCACCGCTTGAACCCCATCACAGGTGCGGTTGAAAATTCTAGCTGCTGTGACAATACCGCTTCAGAAAACCGTATGTTCGAGAAACTGGTGGCCGATAGCGTCACGATGTGGGCGCAAGATTACAAAATCGACGGTTTCCGTTTCGATCTGATGGGACACTTGATGAAATCAAGCATGCTCAAGATTTATGAGGCGGCGAAAACGGTTGATCCTGACACTTGGTTCTATGGTGAAGGCTGGAACTTTGGTGAAGTCGCCAGCGGTGCCAGAGGCGAAAATGCTACGCAATGGCCAATGGCTGGAACGGGAATAGGGACTTATAACGATCGCTTACGTGACGGTGTGCGTGGCGGTGGTCCATTTGATAGCGGTGAGGCATTATTAACCACCCCAGGTTTTGCCAATGCCGGTGATCGTTTTAGTGATGAGCTGAAATCGAAAATGGACTTAATTCGCTATGGCATGGCTGGCAATTTACAAGCCTATCCATTGCAAACCGCCAGCGGCATGACAGTGCTTGGCCGTGATTTCCAATACGGTGGTCAAGGCGCGGCTTATACACTTGACCCACAAGAGTCGATTAACTACGTCTCTAAGCACGACAATCAAACCCTGTGGGACTTCAACCAATATAAAGCAAAAGCAGAGACCAGCTCAGCGGATCGAGCGCGCATGCAGATCATTGGTCTTGCGCCAGTAATGCTTGGGCAAGGTGTTCCTTTTTTCCATATGGGGTCAGAACTACTTCGCTCAAAATCGATGGCGCGCGACAGTTACGACAGTGGTGATTGGTACAACCGTGTTGACTTTAGCAAGCAGACCAACAACTGGAATGTCGGCTTGCCAAGAGCAGACAAAGATCAGGCCAACTGGAGTGCGATTCAAAGTGTGATAGCCAACCCCAATACGGTAGCTTCCGCGCAAGATATCGCATGGACAGATAATGCCTTCAAAGCCTTGCTGGCGATTCGTGCGCAAACACCGTTGCTCAAGCTAATCTCTGAGCAAGAAGTGTTAAATCGTGTTCGTTTCCATAATACGGGGCCAAATGCGCAGCCTGGCATGATTGTTATGTCGGTGAATGATGGTGTTTCAGCTGGTGCGGATCTCGACCCTAACGTTGATGCCATCGTTGTCGCCATCAACGCTAATACCGCAGAGCAAAGTGTGGTTATTCCGAATGCGCAGCGCTTTGAATTACATCCTGTTTTACGCACAGCACAAGATGTGCGTGTTAAAGCGAGCCAGTTTAACAATGGCCGCTTTACCGTTCCAGCCTTAACGGCGGCAGTGTTTGTGATGCCGCAGCAGGGCGAGCAGGGTGCTGGCTTAAGCATTGATGCGCCACCAATTGATGTTGCACCTTATGGTTCAACCACGGTGTACGTGCGTGGTTCGATGAACGGTTGGGGAGTTTCAAATCCATTATCCTATCAGCAAAATGGTCTCTACACGTTTGAAGGTTATCTAACTCCCGGAGTGTATGAATTCAAAATTGCTTCTGAAGATTGGAGCACACTAAACCTTGGTTTTGGTGGCTTTAGTATCGCTAGCGGTTCCGCGACATTGGAAAATGCAGGAAATGGCAATATCAAGCTTACCGTAACAGAGCAAGGTGTTTGGAAGTTCACACTGGATGCATCCAACACATCGCAACTGGTGGTTGGCGTTGTGGATACAGGTGTTGACTACGCGTGTTATCAAGATAATAACCCCGCTTGTGATTTGCGAATCTATCAAGTGATGGTGGAATCCTTTGTTGATGGAGATTCAAACGCTGATTACGGCGTTGGTTACGGCAACTCGCACCACCGTGGTGATTTGCAAGGCATCATCAATAGCTTGGATTATATTGCTAGCTTGAACGTTAATGCGTTGTGGTTAACGCCAGTATTTGATTCCTGTGCGGGTCAAAATGGCGATGATAAGCTTGACGCTACTGGCTATTTTGCGTGTGATTATTTCAACGTAGATCCTAACTTTGGCAGCAACGCTAAGCTAAAAGAGCTGATTGATAGTGCGCATGACAAAGGGCTGTACGTGTTATTGGATGGCGTATTTGGCCACACCAGCTCTGTTGGCGTGAAAGCGTCACCGAGCGGCAAGTTGCCTCAGCTTCATGACGGAGAAAGTGGTTATCCGGGCAAGTTGGTCACTTATCCTAGCCAAGCGAGTGAGGCATTTTTCACTGAAGTTGCCAGCTACTGGATCCGTGAGTTTGGTATCGATGGCTGGCGTTTAGACCAAGCGTATCAAGTCCCGCTTGAGAGTTGGCGTTCGCTGCGCGCGGCGGTTGAACAAGCATCGCAAGATAACCTCAATGCAGGGAAATCATGGGGCACATTAGGCTATATGGTCGGTGAAGTATGGCAAGGGGCTGATGACATTACCCTAACTGCGTATGGCAGTGATGCAAACCCAGCGCTCTCCTCAGCCTTCAACTTTCCTTTACGCTATGGTGTGATGCAAGCACTAGCAGTGGAAGAATCTGGTGCAAGCGGTAGCGCTCTGAGTCTAGAAGCCAGTTGGAATAACCGAGCGAAATCGCCTTATCACGCCATGCCAAATCTAATGTTAGGTAATCATGATTTGGTTCGCTTTGGTGACCTAATCCAACGAGGTAATTTAGGTGATTATTATGCGCGACATCTTGCCGCGTTCAGTTTTCTTGCTGCTTATTCTGGGCCAATCACGCTTTACTATGGTGAAGAGATTGGGGATGAAGTCGAAAATTTTGCAGCGCAAGTGACACAAAATTGTGCCGCTGTTGGTTTGTGTGATGATCACGTTGCTCGTTCTAGTGGCAAAGTAGATGGTTCAAGCTTGTCACCACAACAGCAAGCGCTGAAAAACAGCGTCAGTCAATTAATGCTACTGCGCAGCCAATACCCGTCACTGGCTAAAGGGGAGCGGCGTAATGTGTGGATTGACGAGAGTTTGTACGCGGATCTCAAAGTGTACGGTGATGAGCAGATCATCTATGTGCTTAACACCAGCACTGCGGAGCGGAGATTATCTCTTGATATGGGAAGCGTAAAAGCTGCGACTCAATTGAAGGATTTAATGACTGAAGAGACGATCGCCACGCAAATCGGTACAACGACAATCATCGTTCCGGCTTTAACTAGTCGCTTACTTCAACTGGATTAATCGTTAAAGCAATGAAAGCTCGCTGCGGCGAGCTTTTTCTTTCTCTACTTTTTCCTACCAAGGCTCTCATTAATGAGCCTCTCGTTTGGTCATTGTCCATTGACAGAAAACACAAGTTGCGACATTTCACTCATTGGCGTAGCTTATCAACCTGAATGACACTCTGGTACACATTCTAGATTCAGCTTACAAGAGAGCCTGCTGCCATGTGGATTAGGTCACCCTCTTCAACAAATCCATAGTAATAAACTGGCCTTTGGGCGGTACTTCGTTTATTAATTAGCGAGTTAGCTAATTATTTCAACATGGTTTTTATCGTATGACCAACATTTTTATCATTGTTGCACTGCTGGTGCTGTTTTTTGTCTTTATCCAAAAGTACGTGATCAAACACGACGATACCAAAGACTACGCTTATAAGAAGAAAGGGGCGTTACTCAATATGTCGGAAGGCGCCTTTCATAACGCACTGAAATCTGCAGTAGGGGAACACGGTGTGGTGTTGGCTAAAGTTTCAATGGCCAACGTGGTTACCCCTGCGGCGAACTTGAATAAAAAGCAGTGGTTTATCGCCAATAACCGAATCGCCAAAAACTATTTTGATTTTGTGGTGTGTGATGCAAGAACCCTAGAGCCGCGAGTTATCATCGAGTTGGATAACGGAAAAGAACTGCATAAAGGCAAGGTAGAGCGTGAAAAATTGCTGATGCATGTGTGTAAGTCTGCCAATATTCCATTGATTGGTGCGAACATCAAACACAGCTATCAAGTGAGTAAACTAAGAAGGTTACTGGCCGCGCATATTGATTTGATCGAAACCGATAAAGAAGTGCGTTTTTGCAAAAAATGTGGTAGCCCAATGGTGATAAAAATTGCCAGCCAAGGCGAATTCAAAGGCCGACGATTCTTTACGTGTAGCCGTCAACCACAGTGTACCTATACTGAAAATTATAATGTGGTGTATGAAATAGGCGATGATCAAGAGCTCTGAGAAATCCAAAGTGTCGAATCATCCACTGTGTCATTGATTTGGCAAATACAAACTTGGTTACGTCCATTTTTCTTCGCTTTATAAAGCTCAACATCGGCTAATTTCAGTAGTACATCCAACTTGTCACCTTCACGGTATTCACAAATACCGACACTTAAGGTCAGTTGGATTCGCTTCGATCCATAAGCGTACAAATGTTGATTAATCGCCTCACGCAGTTTTTCTCCCACATGTTCGGCTTGCGCGATGCTGTTATTAAACAAAGTCACACAAAACTCCTCCCCGCCGATACGGTAGAGGTTATCGTCGCCCACAATTTGAGACATTACCTGCGTCGTATCGATCAGCACCTTGTCACCGGCATCATGCCCATGGGTGTCATTCACTTGCTTAAAATAATCAAGGTCAATCACTAAAAGGCACAACGTCGTATCCACCTTATTTTGCACGAAGTGAGCGAAGGCGTGAGTGAGTGCCAAACGATTGTGAGAGCCCGTCAGCGCATCACGAGAAGCGAGGTAGCGTAGCGAGTTTTCGGTTTTCTTACGGCTAGATTCAAAAAGATGAGCCACCGTCCAAATCCCGCAATAACAAAGAAGTAGGTTAATCATCAACGGGGTTGGGTCATAATCCACATTCCATGAGGCTTGAGAATGGATATTGAACAGTTGCGGAATGAGTGCGATGCCCGTAGCGAGGCGGCCATGCTTAACTCCCATTAATAGATAGAAAAGTACTGGAAAAAAGGTTGTCCACAAAAATAGACCATTATCTAAAGGCTGGATAAAAGTCCCTGCGCTGATAATAAAGATCAGAAAATAAACGTAGACACGAATGTGAGTGACTGAATGTGCTTGTTGTTTTGCAATCAAGTAAACGTAATAGGAGTAGCACATGAAGATAAATTCTAATGCTGCTAGCCCGTAGCTGTAAGTGTAAAAAACGTTAAATAGGACGAAGAAAAATGCAATAGCGGTTAGCAGTAAGCTTAACCCACAAAGTACAGAGGCTCTCAAATGATGAGAATGGTTGAATAATCGCGCATCCATGTTACGTCACCGTATTGCATATCGAAGATATTGATAAAGCTTATAGTACGAGATAATTGGTCCGAATCAATGGATAATCTCACATAACTTATACAATGAAATAAATTGGACAGCTTACACCTATTGTTGATCCGGTTATTGTGCTTAAACCCAGAGTTGTGAATAAAAAACAGACAAGCTGGTGATAGATAAGCCAACTGGCTCAAAAACAAAGAAAATAGACTTGCACACAGCAAAAACAGCCGTTAATATCCACTCCGTTCTGAAGATATGCGTCCGTAGCTCAGTTGGTTAGAGCACCACCTTGACATGGTGGGGGTCGGTGATTCGAGTTCACTCGGACGCACCATTTCAGTCGCATGTATCATGCTCAAGAACAAAAATTTGGGTCTTTAGCTCAGTTGGTTAGAGCGTCTGGTCGACATCCAGAAGGTCGTTGGTTCGAATCCAATAAGACCCACCAAATTCAAACAAAGCCCGCCACGTGCGGGCTTTGTTGTATCTATGACATATCAAATCAGTATTAGACGAAAAACCCACGCAACGTTATCGCGGAAAATTATTTAACAGCGAAGATGGATTTTATCCTCTAGGAAAAATAAACATTATTCCGAGCATGTTGTTCATTGATTATGTTCCGCAATCGCCCGATTGGATTTAAGTTTGGACTGTATGGCGGTTTTCATCACTGCCACACAGGCAGCTTAATTAAATTATCCCAGATTAAGGTGAAATTTGGGTATAGTGTTTTATTTTTGATGATAGGTGGAAAATGAGCACACATACTGCCGCACGTTTTTACATTGGTACTTATACGGATGCACCAAGCAGTAGTAACGGCGTTGAGCTGATTGAGCTTAACACCATCACGGGTGAACTTAGTGTTTTGCAAGAAGTGATGGCGACGCGTAACCCTTCCTACCTTCTCGAAACAACGAAAGGCTTTTACACTTTTAACGAGGTAGAAGCGAGCGACAATCCACAATTGATACACATTAATAAGGGTTTGGTTTCTCAAATGCCACTGTCGGGTAGCTATGCTTGTCATCTTGCTATTGATGCCAAGCAGCGCTATTGCGCCGTGGCGCATTATGGGTCGGGTAATGTGAACATTGTTCGTTTGGACGACACTGGCAAACCTGAGTCATGCATCGCTGATCTATGGATTGATGGTCAGGGGCCAAATGCAGAGCGCCAAACCTCACCTCACGCTCATCAGGTGGTTTTCCTTAAACAGTTGTCGCAACTGGTTGTGGTCGATTTAGGGAGTGATGCAATTCATTTTTTCGCCATCAACAGTGATAATCAGGCATTTTCATTGGCGCAAACTGTAGAGATGCCTGCGGGGAGTGGGCCGCGCCATGTGGTGTTTAATCACGCAGAAACCCGAGCTTTTGTGGTCTGTGAATTGTCGGAGACTTTGGTCACCTTAGTATTTTCCGGGACGCAATGGCAAATAGAGGCTGAGTGCGATCTCTTGCCGAATGAGGCGAAAAGTGGAGCGGCTGCGGCGATTAAGTTGTCGCCCGATGAACGTTTTCTCTATGCTTCCTGCCGAGAGCAAAATAAAATCGTTCTTTTTGAACTATGCCAGCCACAACCGCAATGGATTGCCGCATTTGACGTCGGTGGCCAATTCCCGCGTGACTTCACTTTGTCTGCGGATGGAGATTGGTTGTTGGTTGCTAGCCAACATTCAAACACAATAACCAGTTATCGCCGAGATGAAACCACAGGCAGGTTGGTTGCCAGCGGCTTTAGCTGCAAAGTCGGCGCGCCAGTCTGTGTGATCGAACAGCACTGTTGCGAGTTATCTTTACCATAAAGAGAGAAATTAATGACTATTCATCGTATTAATCCGAGTAAACGTTGGTCTGACATTACCGTATTCAACGGCATTGCCCACTTTGTGGAAGTGGCTGATAGCGATACAAAAGCCGATATGAAAGGGCAGGTTGAGCAGATCTTAGCCCAAGCTGAGCAGCAGTTGACGGCGATCGACAGCGACAGAAGCCGCGTGTTATCGGTGACAATTTATGTCACAGATTTTGCTCATTTCGCCGCTTTGAATGAAGTGTGGGATAGCTGGTTTCCAGAAGGATGTGCACCAAGCCGAGCCTGCGTTCAAGCGCAATTGGCAAGCCCTGACTATCTGGTTGAAATGGCTTTTGTTGCCGCAGCTGGCCCAAAATTTCAGTAAATACGTTTCTTACGATGTGATAAAAAAATGGCGCTAAAAACAGCGCCATTTTTTTATCTTAAAGCTTGATGATCTTAACGCTTCTTAGCAGGTTATCTGCTTGCATATGAGTGAGTTACGATTCATCGAAATGCTCTGCTTGCTCAAGCCACAATCCATTGATTATACCAAATGCGCAGGCGAGTAATACGCCAAGAACCCAACAGAAATACCACATCAGTCATCTCCTTTAGTACAGCGATACGCTGTGGTTGCGAATATAATCATCACTCAATCGACCGAACATTTTGTAGTAACCCCAAGCCGTGTAACTGAGGATGACTGGCACCACTAAGATGGCGACAAGCGTGATGATATTGAGTGTTTTTTGGCTGGATGTGGCATCCCAAATCGTCAAACTGTGTGATGGCATTAAGCTTGACGGCATGATCATCGGAAATAGCGCCACGCCTGCCGTAAAAATAATGCATGCAATAGCAAGGCTAGAGAATAAGAATGCCCCGCCAGATGCTCGTTTCAGGCTTGCCCATATGCACGCCAATAAGCTCGCGATGCCCACACAAGGGATCAACCACAGCATGGCGTGTGCTTGATAGTTATGCAGTAAATGACGAGCGACGCTAATCACCTCTTTATGCAAGGGGTTTGAAGCGGCATCCGTGACAATTGGGCTCACGATAATATAACCCGCCATGTTGGCTGCCAAGAATCCGCCGATGAGAAATAAAGCCACCGCAATGCTGGCACTGACGACCGACGCGCTATGGGCTCGCTCGCATAACACATCACAAGTTTTGAGCTGTAAAAACGTTGCGCCTTGAGTGACGACGATGGCAAGGCTGAGCAGGCCACACAGTAGTGGAAATGGTGTGAATAGATCCCAAAAATGGCCTTGGTAATCGAGCATCAATAAGTTATTGAGCTGAAAAGGGACTCCTACCAATAAATTACCAAAACCAATGCCAAAGATGAGGGGCGGCACAACGCCACTGATGAACAGTGCGTTATCGCACGCCTTGCGCCATGAGGGGTTATCGATTTTTGAGCGATAATCCATACCAATTGGGCGCAGCCATAACGCAGCAAGTAGCAACATCATCGCTAAATAGAAACTAGAAAATGCGGTGGCGTAAACCAGTGGCCAGATAGCGAAAATCGCACCGCCAGCAGTAATCAACCACACTTGGTTGCCATCCCAATGAGGCGCGATACTGTTGATCATCACTCTTCGTTCAACATCACTGCGTCCCAAAATGGGCAGTAGCGCTGCAACGCCCATATCAAAGCCATCGGTGATGATAAAACCAATCAATAGCACACCGACAATCGCCCAAGTCAGCAGACGTAAGGTTTCGTAATCAAACATTGTGTTCTCCCTTAATGGTGTACGTGAGATAGAGATCCGTGCCCATCTTGAGTTTCAAAATGGTAACGTCCGGTATGTAGGGCGCTTGGTCCGCGCCGAGCAAACTTCACCATCAGGTACATTTCCACCACCAAAAATGCGCTATAGAGTAAGTAAACTAGGCCCAGTGAAATCCATAAATCGCTGGTTGATAGGTTAGATACGGCCATATTAACCGGAAGCACTTCACCGATAGCCCAAGGTTGGCGGCCAAACTCAGCGACAAACCAACCCGCTTCGCTGGCAATCCAGGGAAGTGGAATAGCGAATAATGCCGCCTTAAGTAACCAAGGCTGAGTGCCGATTTTTCGCCGACAAATTTGGATGAAACAGAGCCCAATGACAGCGAACATCGCCATACCGCAGGCCACCATGATGCGGAAGCTCCAAAACAGAGGTGCAACTTGCGGAATGGTATCTTGCGCGGCTTGTTTGATTTGGCTTTCAGTCGCATCAGTTACTTTGTCGGTGTATTTTTTGAGTAATAAACCGTACCCCAAATCCTCTTTTAGCGTTTCAAACTGAGCGATGTTTTGCGGTGAATCGTCACCATTGCGTAAGGCTTCCAATAACCCGTAAGCGAGCATGCCATTGCGAATGCGCTCTTCACTGCGCGCCATCAAATCTTTTAAGCCGATGACGGGCTCATCCAATGAACGCGTGGCGATAATACCCATCAAATAAGGGACTTTAATCGCCGCGTCTGTGTGCATGGTTTCTTGGTTAGGTAGCCCAAACAGAGTAAAAGAGGCAGGGGCTTGTTCGGTATCCCACTCGGCTTCAATGGCGGCCAGTTTCACCTGTTGTACTTCACCTAAGGTGTAACCTGACTCATCACCTAGCAATAAAGTGGCGGTAATGGATGCCATGCCAAAAGCGCAAGCCACAGCAAATGAGCGACGCGCAAAGGGAAGGTCGCGCTTTTTCAATAGGTAGTAAGCGCTGATACCCATGATAAACAGCGCGCCTGTGGTGTAACCCGCCGCAACGGTATGCACAAACTTCACTTGGGTTACTGGGTTAAAAATGACCTCAGCAAAGTTGATCATTTCCATACGCATGGTTTGGTAGTTAAACTCGGCACCGACGGGGTTTTGCATCCAGCCGTTGGCCATCAAAATCCACAATCCAGAAAAGTTAGAGCCTAAAGCGGTTAACCAAGTCACGCTTAAGTGCTGACGCTTAGAAAGGCGCTCCCAGCCGAAGAAAAATAGCCCAACTAAGGTAGATTCAAGGAAAAAGGCAATCAAAGCTTCGATCGCCAGTGGGGCACCAAAAATGTCACCCACATAATGAGAGTAGTACGCCCAGTTGGTGCCAAATTGAAATTCCATAGTGAGGCCGGTGGCAACGCCAACGGCGAAGTTGATGCCAAACAGCTTGCCCCAAAAGCGAGTCATGTCTTTGTAGACGGTTTTGCCGGTCATGACATACAGTGATTCCATGATCGCCAGTAAAAACGATAAGCCAATGGTCAGCGGAACAAAAATAAAATGGTAAAGCGCCGTACTGGCGAACTGGAACCGTGACAGTTCCACCACATCTGTAAGCATAAAGTCTCCCTCCCGCCAGCAAAATGGCAGGTAAGATAGTCAGAGATGAATGTGTGATTGATAACACCTGCCACTTGAAGCTGCGGGCGGCAACTTCAAGTTAGTAGGCATCATTAGGTGTTAAGCAGTTTGAGGCGTGCGAGTGAATGGTTTTTTTAGCCAGTAGTCGAGGCTGACGTAGCGGCCACCACCGTAAATGAAAAGAACCATCAGCATCACAAAGTAAGTAGCCGCAAATTCCATCCCGTTATTGAGCATCACAGGGTCGCCAAGTTCTGTGATGTAGTTGTAGCGGCCCGGAAAATTGACCGCCAACCATTCAATAAAACCGTTTAAGCGCACCGTCGCTTCCATACTGCTGGTGGCAATCGCGTCCCAGCCATGTTTCCAGTGCACCATTGCGCTCGCCACACTCATCATGAGAATCATAGGGATAGCCATAATGCGAGTAAAAAGACCAAGTGCGATGCATATACAGCCGAGAACTTCTGTCGCGGCGGCTAAAAATGCCAGCAGTTCTGGAAAAGGTAGATTTAAACCACCATCGGCGGTTGAGGCGCCAAACCAAGCAACGGTTCCAGCGAAACCAACCACTTTGGAATGAGCGCCGACAAAAATCACCGGCACGAGAAAAAGTCGAATCGCAAGTAGTACTATAAAATCGAATTTTTTAAATTTTTCGATCACGCCATCGTACCAATTGAGGGC
>NZ_NDIO01000408.1:0-27864 GCF_002241085.1 Vibrio sp. V03_P4A6T147 | reverse complement strand
CCGTTCTTCAAAGGCTACCGTCCACAGTTCTACTTCCGTACAACGGACGTAACAGGCGATATCTCTCTACCAGAAGGCGTAGAGATGGTAATGCCAGGTGACAACATCCAAATGGTTGTAGAGCTAATCGCTCCAATCGCGATGGATGAAGGTCTACGTTTCGCGATCCGTGAAGGTGGTCGTACAGTAGGTGCTGGTGTTGTTGCTAAAGTTATCGCTTAATTGCTGATTTAGCCGTTTAAATACGAATAGTATTTGACTAACGACTACCAAAAAGGGCATCATTTGATGCCCTTTTTCTGCACTAAATTTGGCCGTTGTCGATTTGTTGGTCGATAAAGCCAGTGCAAAGGATTTAAGATAGAGACATTTCTATCTTGATGAGTATGTATAGGTAGCTTTACCTGTGCTATGGATTTGCCCTGCAACAGCGGGGTTGTTGTCGTCTATGTTAAGACTTGTAACAGGTTGGTTTATGAAAGCAAACAATGCTGAAATTCCTGATAGCTCAAGTGCAGCAGACACATTTAAGTGGATTGTCACTTTTGCTCTGTTAGCTGCCGCTGTTGTGGGTAATTACCTGTATGGTGAAATGTCTGTAGTGCTTCGCGCTGCAGGTGTGGTTGCGCTGATTATTGCAGCACTCGGTGTTGCTGCGACAACCACAAAAGGAAAAGCGGCGATTGCGTTTGCGCGTGAATCTCGTATGGAAGTTCGCAAAGTGGTATGGCCGACACGTCAAGAAACCATGCAAACAACATTAATCGTTTTAGCTGTAAGTATCGTAATGGCTCTAGCACTTTGGGGCATCGACGGCATTATGGTTCGTCTTGTCGCTTTCGTGACTGGGGTATAGAGGGTTTAATACATGAGTGAAGCTCCTAAAAAACGCTGGTATGTAGTTCAAGCCTTCTCTGGATTTGAAGGCCGCGTAGCGCAATCGCTGCGTGAGCATATCAAGATGCACGCAATGGAAGAATTCTTCGGTGAAGTTCTTGTTCCAACCGAAGAAGTTGTTGAAATGCGTGCAGGTCAACGCCGTAAAAGTGAGCGCAAGTTCTTCCCAGGCTATGTATTGGTACAGATGCTCATGAATGATGAGTCCTGGCACTTAGTTCGTAGTGTTCCTCGTGTAATGGGTTTCATTGGTGGAACCTCCGATCGTCCTGCACCTATCACTGACAAAGAAGCCGATGCGATTCTTAATCGTCTAGAGAAAGCGAGCGAAGCTCCGCGTCCTAAGACGATGTTTGAAGCAGGTGAAGTGGTTCGTGTTAATGAAGGTCCATTTGCTGATTTCAACGGCACCGTTGAAGAAGTGGATTACGAGAAGAGCCGCATTAAAGTGTCAGTATCTATCTTTGGTCGTGCAACTCCTGTTGAACTTGAGTTTGGTCAAGTCGATAAGCTTGATTAAAAAAACACCTTTTAGGGTTGTTAAGGGCGTGAAATGTGATTATAATTTCGCGCCTTATTTACACGTCTTTATGACAAAGTAACCGGGGAGCTGATCAGCTGATTGGCGTTTGTACCCACATTTAGGAAATATCATGGCTAAGAAAGTTGAAGCTTATATCAAGTTGCAAGTTGCATCTGGTATGGCGAACCCAAGTCCACCAGTTGGTCCTGCACTAGGTCAACGTGGCGTTAACATCATGGAATTCTGTAAAGCGTTCAACGCAAGAACAGAATCAATGGAGAAAGGCTTGCCTACTCCAGTTGTTATCACTGTATACAGCGACCGTTCTTTCACGTTCGTAACTAAGACTGCTCCAGCGGCTGTTCTTCTGAAGAAAGCTGCAGGCATCAAGTCTGGTTCAGGCCGTCCAAACACTGAAAAAGTGGGCACGGTTACTGATGCTCAAATCCAAGAAATTGCAGAAGCGAAAGCGGCTGATATGACTGGTGCTGACATTGAAGCGATGAAACGTTCTATTGCGGGTACTGCTCGTTCAATGGGCTTAGTGGTAGAGGGTTAATATCATGGCAAAACTAACTAAGCGTATGCGCACTATCCGTGAGAAAGTTGACGCAACTAAAGAATACGAAATCAACGAAGCTGTAGCTCTTCTTAAAGAACTTGCAACGGCTAAATTCGTTGAGTCTGTAGACGTTGCTGTGAACCTTGGCATTGATGCTCGTAAATCTGACCAAAACGTACGTGGTGCAACTGTTCTGCCACACGGTACTGGTCGTGAAGTACGTGTTGCAGTGTTCACTCAAGGTGCAAACGCTGAAGCGGCTAAAGCTGCTGGTGCAGATTTAGTGGGTATGGAAGATCTAGCTGAGCTAGTGAAGAAAGGCGAAATGAACTTTGACGTTGTTGTTGCTTCTCCAGATGCAATGCGCGTTGTAGGTCAACTAGGTACCATTCTTGGTCCTCGCGGTCTAATGCCAAACCCTAAAGTTGGTACTGTAACTCCTAACGTTGCTGAAGCGGTTAAGAACGCTAAAGCAGGTCAGGTTCGTTACCGTAACGACAAAAACGGCATCATCCACACAACTATCGGTAAAGTTTCTTTCGAAACTAACCAACTTCAAGAGAACTTAGAAGCTCTTCTAGTTGCACTTAAGAAAGCGAAACCTTCTTCTGCTAAGGGTACTTACCTGAAGAAAGTAAGCATTTCTACTACGATGGGTGCTGGTGTTGCTGTTGATCAGAACACGCTAAACGCTCAAGCGTAATAATACATTTGATTAGGTGTGGAATTTGTGTATAATTCTGCGCCTAATATTTGTGGTTGGGGCTGATTTTAGTTCTTAGAACTATGACCCAGTCTCCGTCCAAGACCGTAGGCGTTATTTGTCTGTTTGATAAATGACTTAATCGTACCTACGTAGATGGTGCCCGAACTGACAGAAAGCATAATTTATTTTTTGAATAGATAAACTTTCTTCTGGGACTGCACCGAAATAACTCTCACTGTTGTGATAATAGTGAGTGGTGTAACGACAACCAGGAGTAAATCCAAGATGGCTTTAAACCTTCAAGACAAACAAGCAATTGTTGCTGAAGTCAACGAAGCGGCCAGTGGTGCACTTTCTGCAGTTGTTGCTGACTCTCGTGGCGTTCAAGTAGGCGCGATGACTTCTCTACGTAAACAAGCTCGTGAAGCGGGTGTTTACATGAGAGTTGTTCGTAATACTCTAGCACGTCGCGCAGTGGAAGGCACAGCTTACGAATGTCTACAAGACGTATTCGTAGGTCCTACTTTGATCGCATTCTCTAACGAGCATCCAGGTGCTGCAGCGCGTCTTTTTAAAGACTTCGCTAGAGAGAACAAGCACTTTGAAATCAAAGCAGCTGCATTTGAAGGCGCATTAACTGACGCTGAACTACTAGCGACACTACCAACTTACGACGAAGCAATCGCACGCCTAATGATGTGCATGAAAGAAGCTTCTGCTGGCAAGCTGGTACGTACTATCGCTGCTGTCCGCGATCAAAAAGAAGCTGCGTAATTCGCATTGCTTTTTATTGTTTGCTAAATAAACTTATTGTTGACTTAAAAGAGAATTGTTATGTCTATTACTAACGAGCAAATCCTAGATGCAGTTGCAGAAATGTCTGTAATGCAAGTTGTTGAACTTATCTCTGCTATGGAAGAGAAGTTCGGTGTTTCTGCTGCAGCTGCAGTAGTTGCAGGCGGCCCAGCAGCAGCAGCTGTTGAAGAGCAAACTGAATTCGACGTAATCCTAACTGCTGCTGGCGCAAACAAAGTATCTGTAATCAAAGCAGTACGTGGCGCAACTGGCCTAGGTCTTAAAGAAGCTAAAGCTCTAGTTGACGGCGCTCCAGCTGCAATTAAAGAAGCAGTTTCTCAAGCAGAAGCTGACGCACTTAAGAAAGAGCTAGAAGAAGCTGGTGCGACTGTTGAAGTTAAGTAATTATTACTTAATTTCTTAGCCGCAAGGCTAATGGCTGGTGGTTTATTGACCACCGGCCTTTTTGCGCTGTAGGGTATGGGTGAATTTTCCCGCTGTTTAGACGCTTATACTCGTGCAAAAGCACACAAACTATCATTTTTGAGTGATGTTGTGTTACTACAGTAAACAGCTGTTAGTCACTGTCCTATGACCCTTTATTTTTGAATAATTGGTGGGCAGTTTGGGTCACTTATCAGCGAGCTGAGGAACCCCATGGTTTACTCTTATACCGAGAAAAAGCGCATCCGTAAGGACTTTGGTACTCGTCCACAAGTGTTGGACATTCCATACCTGCTATCGATCCAGCTCGATTCGTTCGACAAGTTTATCGAACAGGATCCTGAAGGACAATACGGTCTTGAGGCTGCTTTTCGTTCTGTATTTCCTATTCAGAGCTATAACGGCAATTCTGAGCTGCAATACGTTAGCTATCGTCTTGGTGAGCCAGTTTTTGACGTTAAAGAATGTCAAATTCGTGGTGTAACTTATTCTAAGCCACTACGCGTAAAACTACGCCTAGTGATCTTTGATAAAGACGCGCCAGCAGGTACTGTAAAAGATATTAAAGAACAAGAAGTCTACATGGGTGAAATTCCACTCATGACAGACAATGGTACCTTCGTAATTAATGGTACTGAGAGGGTTATCGTATCCCAGCTGCACCGAAGCCCAGGCGTATTCTTCGACAGCGATAAGGGTAAAACTCACTCATCAGGTAAAGTTCTTTATAACGCACGTATTATCCCTTACCGTGGTTCATGGTTAGATTTTGAGTTTGATCCAAAAGATAACCTATACGTGCGTATTGACCGTCGTCGTAAGCTGCCTGCATCGATCATTCTTCGTGCACTTGGTAAATCGACAGAAGAGATCTTGGATCTGTTCTTCGAAAAAGTGAAGTTTGAAGTCAAAGACCAAACTCTTCTTATGGAGTTGGTACCTGAGCGCCTGCGTGGCGAAACAGCGTCATTTGATATTGAAGCAAATGGTACCGTTTATGTCGAAAAAGGTCGTCGTGTAACGGCTCGTCATATTCGTCAACTAGAAAAAGATAACGTTGATTTTATCGAAGTACCCGTTGAGTACATCGTAGGTAAAGTCGCTTCTAAAGATTATGTCAATGAAGCAACTGGTGAAGTCATCGTTAGCGCAAACCAAGAAATTAGCTTGGAAGCATTAGCGAATCTTTCACAAGCGGGCTATAAGAAACTTGAAGTTCTATTTACGAACGATCTTGATCATGGTCCATTTGTGTCTGAGACGCTCCGCATCGACAGTACGGTTGATCGTATTTCTGCGCTAGTAGAAATCTACCGCATGATGCGCCCTGGCGAGCCACCAACAAAAGAAGCAGCCGAATCGCTGTTTGAAAGCCTATTCTTCTCAGAAGAACGCTATGACCTATCAACAGTAGGCCGTATGAAGTTCAACAGCTCAATTGAGCGTGAAGATGCCGGCGAGCTTGGTACGCTTGACGAAACTGATATCATCGAAGTGATGAAGAAGTTGATCGCCATTCGTAACGGCA
Organism: Vibrio sp. V03_P4A6T147; assembly: GCF_002241085.1. Taxonomy (NCBI): domain Bacteria; kingdom Pseudomonadati; phylum Pseudomonadota; class Gammaproteobacteria; order Vibrionales; family Vibrionaceae; genus Vibrio; species Vibrio sp. V03_P4A6T147. Next base: position 22,409 of record NZ_NDIO01000408.1, on the reverse strand, counting down.
TTGGCGAAGTGGACGATATCGACCACCTTGGCAACCGTCGTATTCGCTCTGTTGGTGAAATGGCTGAAAACCAATTCCGCGTAGGTCTTGTGCGTGTTGAACGTGCAGTGAAAGAGCGCTTAAGCCTTGGCGATCTTGATGCGATCATGCCTCAAGATTTGATCAATGCGAAGCCTATCTCTGCGGCCGTTAAAGAATTCTTCGGTTCTTCACAGCTTTCTCAGTTTATGGACCAGAACAACCCACTTTCAGAAGTGACGCACAAACGTCGTATTTCTGCATTGGGTCCTGGCGGTCTAACTCGTGAGCGTGCTGGCTTTGAGGTACGTGACGTACACGTAACTCACTACGGTCGTCTATGTCCGATCGAAACGCCAGAAGGTCCGAACATCGGTCTGATTAACTCATTGTCAGCATTTGCACGTTGTAACGAATACGGTTTCCTAGAAACTCCGTACCGTCGTGTTGTTGATGGTGTGGTGACTGATGAAGTTGATTACTTGTCAGCTATCCAAGAAGGTCAATTTGTTATCGCGCAGGCAAACGCCATTCTGACTGAAGAAGGTACGTTTGCAGATGAGCTGATCACAGCTCGTCAAAAAGGTGAATCTGGTCTTCACCCTCGTGAACATGTTGACTACATGGACGTTGCGACCAACCAGGTCGTATCAATCGCCGCTTCGCTTATCCCGTTCCTAGAACACGATGATGCGAACCGTGCATTGATGGGTGCGAACATGCAACGTCAAGCGGTTCCAACGTTACGCGCTGAGAAGCCGTTGGTTGGTACTGGTATCGAACGTAATGTAGCGGTTGACTCTGGTGTAACTGCCGTTGCCAAACGTGGCGGTATGGTGCAGTCAGTTGATGCGTCTCGTATCGTAGTTAAAGTTAATGAAGATGAACTTGTATCTGGTGAAGCGGGTATCGACATCTACAACCTAACTAAATACACACGTTCGAACCAAAACACATGTATTAACCAACGTCCTACTGTGATGCCAGGTGAACCTGTAGCTCGCGGTGATGTCCTTGCTGATGGTCCTTCAACAGACCTTGGTGAGCTAGCGCTTGGCCAAAACATGCGTATCGCATTCATGCCTTGGAATGGTTATAACTTCGAAGACTCGATCTTAGTATCTGAGCGCGTCGTTCAAGAAGACCGTTTCACGACTATCCACATCCAAGAACTTTCTTGTGTGGCTCGTGATACTAAGCTGGGCTCTGAAGAGATCACAGCGGATATTCCAAACGTAGGTGAATCGGCTCTGTCTAAACTAGACGAGTCAGGTATCGTTTACATTGGTGCTGAAGTTAAGGGTGGTGACATCCTAGTTGGTAAAGTAACGCCGAAAGGCGAAACTCAGCTAACTCCAGAAGAGAAGCTACTACGTGCAATCTTCGGTGAAAAAGCCTCTGATGTTAAAGATACGTCACTGCGTGTACCAAACTCTGTTTCAGGTACCATTATCGATGTTCAAGTTTTCACTCGCGATGGCGTAGAGAAAGACAAGCGTGCGCTTGAAATTGAACATATGCAGCTAAAAGAAGCGAAGAAAGACCTTACTGAAGAGTTCCAAATTCTTGAAGGTGGTCTACTAGCGCGTGTGAAAGCTGTACTGATCAATGGTGGCTATTCTGAAGCGAAGCTTGATGCGATCGATCGTAAGAAATGGCTAGAACAAACACTAGAAAACGACGAGCTACAATCTCAACTTGAACAGCTTGCTGAGCAGTGGGATGAGCTAAAAGCTGACTTCGATAAGAAGTTCGAAGCGAAACGTCGCAAAATCACTCAAGGTGATGATCTAGCGCCTGGCGTTCTGAAGATTGTTAAAGTTTACCTAGCGGTGAAACGTCGTATCCAGCCTGGTGATAAGATGGCAGGTCGTCACGGTAACAAGGGTGTAATCTCTAAGATCAACCCTGTTGAAGACATGCCTTACGATGAAAACGGTCAGCCGGTTGATATCGTATTAAACCCACTGGGTGTACCGTCACGTATGAACATCGGTCAGATCCTTGAAGTTCACTTAGGTCTGGCTGCAAAAGGTATTGGTGACAAGATCAACCAAATGGTTAAAGAACAACAAGAGCTGTCTAAGCAGCGTGAGTTCTTACAGAAGGTTTATGATCTTGGCGATACGCGTCAGAAAGTAGATATTGCTGCTCTGTCTGATGGTGATGTTCGTACTCTTGTGAACAACCTTCGTGGTGGTTTACCGATTGCAACTCCAGTATTTGATGGTGCGTCAGAAGCATCAATCAAAGAACTATTAAGCCTAGCCGACCTACCAACTTCTGGTCAGCTAACACTGTTTGATGGTCGTACTGGTGATGCATTCGAGCGTCCTGTAACTGTCGGTTACATGTACATGCTCAAACTGAACCACCTTGTTGATGACAAGATGCACGCTCGTTCAACAGGTTCGTACAGCCTAGTAACTCAGCAACCACTTGGTGGTAAAGCTCAGTTCGGTGGTCAGCGTTTCGGTGAGATGGAAGTGTGGGCACTAGAAGCATACGGTGCTGCATATACACTACAAGAAATGCTTACTGTTAAGTCAGATGACGTTAACGGTCGTACCAAGATGTATAAGAACATCGTTGATGGTAACCATAGCATGGAACCTGGCATGCCAGAGTCTTTCAACGTATTGCTGAAAGAGATCCGCTCGCTAGGTATCAACATCGAGCTAGAAGACGAAGAGTAATCTTGGCGGTAAACCCTCTGGATTATCCTGGTAGAAAGGCGCTCGCCGAGCGCCTTTTAACTCCTTACAGGAGCTGATTGTGAAAGACTTATTAAACTTTCTAAAAGCACAGCATAAGACCGAAGAATTTGATGCAATCAAAATCGGTCTATCTTCACCTGACATGATTCGTTCATGGTCTTTTGGTGAAGTTAAAAAACCTGAAACGATCAACTATCGTACGTTCAAGCCTGAACGTGATGGTCTGTTCTGTGCGCGTATTTTTGGTCCAGTCAAAGACTACGAATGTCTTTGTGGTAAATATAAGCGTCTGAAACACCGTGGCGTGATCTGTGAAAAATGTGGCGTTGAAGTTACACAAACTAAAGTTCGTCGTGACCGTATGGGCCACATCGAGCTTGCATCACCGGTTGCTCACATCTGGTTCCTAAAATCGCTACCGTCTCGTATCGGTCTGCTAATGGATATCCCTCTACGTGATATCGAACGTGTTCTTTACTTCGAAATGTATGTAGTAACAGAGCCGGGTATGACGGATCTAGAAAAGAGTCAGATGCTTACTGAAGAAGAGTATCTTGACCGTCTAGAAGAGTGGGGCGATGAGTTCACGGCGAAGATGGGCGCAGAAGCGATCAAGGACCTATTGGGTTCAATGGATCTTGTCGCTGAAACAGAGATGATGCGTGAGGAGTTACAAACCACTAACTCTGAAACTAAACGCAAAAAACTGACTAAGCGTCTGAAGCTTGTTGAAGCGTTTATCAGCTCAGGTAATAACCCTGAGTGGATGATCCTGACTGTGCTTCCGGTACTTCCGCCAGATCTACGTCCTCTAGTACCACTAGATGGCGGTCGTTTTGCGACATCTGATCTGAACGATTTGTACCGCCGTGTGATCAACCGTAACAACCGTTTGAAGCGCCTTCTAGAGCTAGCAGCTCCGGACATCATCGTACGCAACGAAAAGCGTATGCTGCAAGAGTCTGTTGATGCGCTACTTGATAACGGTCGTCGCGGTCGTGCGATCACAGGTTCTAACAAGCGTCCTCTGAAATCTCTTGCTGATATGATCAAGGGTAAACAAGGTCGTTTCCGTCAGAACCTACTTGGTAAACGTGTAGACTACTCAGGCCGTTCTGTAATCACAGTCGGTCCATATTTACGTCTGCACCAGTGTGGTCTTCCTAAGAAGATGGCACTTGAGCTATTTAAACCATTTATCTACAGCAAGTTAGAAACTCGCGGCATGGCCACGACGATCAAAGCAGCTAAGAAAATGGTTGAGCGTGAAGAAGCGGTTGTTTGGGATATCCTAGACGAAGTGATTCGTGAACACCCAGTACTACTAAACCGTGCACCAACACTGCACCGTCTTGGTATTCAAGCGTTCGAACCTGTACTGATTGAAGGTAAAGCGATTCAACTGCACCCACTTGTGTGTGCGGCGTATAACGCGGACTTCGATGGTGACCAAATGGCGGTTCACGTGCCTCTAACTTTAGAAGCACAGCTTGAAGCTCGTACACTGATGATGTCGACGAACAACATTCTGTCGCCAGCATCAGGTGATCCGATCATCGTACCTTCACAGGACGTGGTCTTGGGTCTGTACTACATGACTCGCGAAAAAATCAACGCACAAGGTGAAGGTATGTACCTGGCTGGCCCTAAAGAGGCTGAGAAGGCATACCGTACTAAGACAGCGGCGCTACACGCACGCGTTAAAGTACGTATCACTGAAACCGTTGTTGATGAAGATGGTTACAGCACAACTGAGACTAAGATGGTCGATACGACTGTCGGTCGTGCCATGCTATGGCAAATCGTGCCTAAAGGCTTGCCATACAGCATCGTGAACCAGAAGCTTGGTAAGAAACAGATCTCAAATCTATTAAACGAAGCGTATCGTAAGCTTGGTTTGAAAGATACGGTCGTATTTGCTGACCAAATCATGTACACCGGTTTTGCTTATGCAGCACTGTCAGGCGTGTCAGTTGGTATCGACGACATGGTTGTACCAGCAGCGAAATACACTGAAATTGCTGAAGCTGAAGAAGAAGTACGCGAAATCCAAGAACAGTTCCAATCAGGTCTTGTTACGGCGGGTGAGCGTTACAACAAAGTTATCGATATCTGGGCGTCTACCAACGACCGTGTTGCGAAAGCGATGATGGATAACCTATCTTCTGAAACCGTGATCAACCGTGATGGTGTAGAAGAACAACAAGAATCGTTTAACAGCATCTATATGATGGCTGACTCGGGTGCTCGTGGTTCTGCTGCTCAGATTCGTCAGCTTGCAGGTATGCGTGGTCTGATGGCGCGTCCAGATGGTTCAATCATCGAAACGCCTATCACAGCAAACTTTAAAGAAGGCCTGAACGTACTACAGTACTTTATCTCTACCCACGGTGCACGTAAGGGTCTAGCCGATACAGCACTTAAAACAGCGAACTCAGGTTACCTGACTCGTCGTTTAGTAGACGTTGCACAAGACGTTGTGGTGACAGAGCATGACTGTGGCACTCAAGAAGGTGTCGACATGATGCCTCATATCGAGGGTGGTGATGTTAAAGTTTCTTTAACTGAACTGGCTCTTGGTCGTGTTGTGGCTGAGGATGTGATGAAGCCAGGCACTGAAGAAGTACTTATTCCACGTAATACTCTGATTGATGAGAAGTGGTGTCAGATTATCGATGAGAACTCTGTCGATAATATGAAAGTACGTTCAGTGGTAACCTGTGATGCGGACTTCGGCTGTTGTGCGCTATGTTACGGTCGTGACCTTGCTCGTGGTCACCTAGTGAACCAAGGTGAGGCAGTCGGTGTTATTGCTGCTCAATCTATCGGTGAGCCGGGTACACAGTTAACGATGCGTACGTTCCACATCGGTGGTGCGGCTTCTACTGCTGCGGCAGAGAACAGCATCCAAGCGAAGAACAAAGGTTCTGTGAAACTTCACAACGCTAAGTTCGTTATCAACAAAGATAAGAAGCTGGTTATCACATCTCGTGCATCAGAGCTGACTATCATTGACGAATTTGGTCGCACGAAAGAAAAACACAAACTGCCTTACGGCTCTGTGTTGAGTAAAGGTGATAACGACGCGGTTGAAGCTGGTCAAACAGTGGCTAACTGGGAAGCGCACACCATGCCAATCATCACTGAAGTGGCTGGTCGCATCCAATTCGTTGATATGATTGATGGTGTAACGGTTTCTCGCCAAACAGATGACCTAACGGGTCTATCTTCAAGCGAAGTAACCGAAGCTGCCGCTCGTCCAGCAGCAGGTAAAGATATGCGTCCAGCTATCAAACTTGTTGATGCGAAAGGTAAAGATGTCATGATCCCTGGTACTGATATGCCAGCTCAATACTTCTTACCGGGTAAAGCGATCGTTAACATCGAAGATGGTGCTGAAGTTGGTATTGGTGACACATTAGCGCGTATTCCACAAAAATCTGGCGGTAACCGAGACATCACGGGTGGTCTACCTCGCGTAGCTGACTTGTTTGAAGCTCGTCGACCAAAAGAGCCTGCGATTCTTGCTGAGCACACAGGTACTGTGAGCTTTGGTAAAGAAACCAAAGGTAAACGTCGTCTAATCATCACTCGTGAGGGTGACGAAACTTATGAAGAAATGATTCCTAAGCATCGTCAACTTAACGTGTTTGAAGGTGAGAAGATCGAACGTGGTGACGTTATTGCTGATGGTCCTGAGACTCCGCACGATATCCTACGTTTACGTGGTATCCATGCTGTAACGTCTTACATCGCTAACGAAGTTCAAGAAGTTTACCGTCTGCAAGGCGTTAAGATTAACGATAAGCACATTGAAACTATCGTTCGTCAAATGCTACGTAAGTGTACGATTACTCATGCTGGCGACTCTGAGTTCCTAGCGGGTGAGCAAGTTGAATACTCACAAGTGAAAGTTGCAAACCGTAACCTAGAAGCCGAAGGCAAACAGCCTGCTCGTTTCGAGCGTGAGCTACTAGGTATTACTAAAGCATCTCTAGCGACTGAATCGTTCATCTCTGCGGCATCGTTCCAAGAGACAACCCGCGTACTAACAGAAGCGGCTGTTTCTGGTAAACGTGATGATCTTCGCGGTCTGAAAGAAAACGTAATCGTTGGTCGTCTGATCCCAGCGGGTACAGGTTTCGCTTACCACCAAGAACGTCAAGCTAAACGTGCGGCACAGCTAAAAGGCCCGTCAGCTGAACAAGCGACAGATAACCTAGCGGCACTGCTAAACGCAGGTTTCTCTTCTGAAGAGTAATCTCAGCGCTGATTAAAAAAGGCACCTTCGGGTGCCTTTTTTGTTGCGCTTAATTAATCTACGCGAATGATTACAGCAAAATATTCAATATTAAGCACCAGGAGGGATAGCCAAGCTGTCCGCGATAAGTTGGATCAAACTATCTTCCACTCCAAAACGCACCTCAATAATTTCACCAATTAGCGAAAGGTCGTTGTCAAAGTTTTCGAGATCATCCTCATCACTCACTGCCGCGTATTTATCTGTAAAATTGAGTAACGGCTCGGTAGTAACAATAATTTTTCCATAAGTCTGATTAATTTCATCGGTGGCTTCAAAGCCAGTTGCACGCCACCTATCCATCACCATATCGTAGATTTTGAAGTGACCTTCGGAAATATAATCCACCAGTTGCTGGCAAAAACGTTGCAGCTCTTCTGGCGAGGGAAGCCCGTTAACATTCGTTTTGGCGGTGCAAGGTTGCAGCGCGGCTAATTTGCAATACTCTACAATCAAGGTTTGTCGCGTGTTTAACCAGTGATCAATAACGTCACTGTAACCGCCCCATTGCTCTTGTGTGCGTTTTAGTTTTTTTAGCATGACCATGCCCTCATGATCGGGTCACAAAGCTGGTGACCGTTTCCTTTGCGTAGGGTTGCACTTCGTAGATACAACTCATTGTCCTTACTAGAATTTATAGAACTAAATTTGGAACGTTACAAATTCTGGTATGAATTTAGATTGCCAGTAAAATGGGGTAACTGCAAGAAGAGAGGTCGCAACATGTTGAAAAATAGTGATACAAAAATCGCTTATTGGTGTGTAGTTTCCGGAAGTGAGATCTGGACCATAAATGGTGAGTTACCACTAGGATCTGCGGACGAATATTCCCTGCCTTTAGAAAAAGCGGTGGTGGTAGATAGTTGTGATGGTTACCCAGTGATGTGGGTTAATGATGCCGATCTTGATGGCGAGCGAGAGATGACTTCGTTACGCGAATTGTTGCATATCAAACCAGAACTATTTTTGGCGATCAGCAAGGCGCTTCAATATGGTCACATGAGCCAAACGTTACGTTTTTGTCCACAATGTGGCGGGCGAAATTACCTAAACCATAACCAATTGGCGATGCAATGTTCTGAGTGTCGAACGTTACATTATCCGCGTATCTTTCCCTGCATTATTGTCGCGGTACGAAATCAGGATAAAATTTTATTGGCCCAGCACCCAAGGCATCGTAACGGCATGTATACCGTTATTGCTGGTTTTTTAGAGGTCGGGGAGACGTTAGAGCAATGCGTGGCACGTGAAGTGCTTGAAGAAACGGGGATTCATGTGAAAAATATTCACTATTTTGGTAGTCAGCCTTGGGCATTTCCATCGAGTATGATGATGGGCTTTGTGGCGGAATATGACTCTGGCACGATAAAACCCGACTATAGTGAATTGAGTGATGCACAATGGTTTTTAGCAAGTGCTTTGCCTCCCGTTGCGCCCGAAGGGACGATAGCCAGAGCATTAATAGAGCACACGTTAAGCGAAATCGAGAAAGATTCACTGCCGCATTGCTAAAAAAAACCCTCCGGTGAAGGAGGGGGTAAGTAAGATGTCGTTATGAGATGCCGAGTACAGAGTACTCAGTTTATAATTATAGTTTTCGCTAGCGAACAAATTTTTAACACCGTTAAAGGTTGCTTGCAAATTAACCATTGATTTAAAAGTTAATAACATGATCTCGCTTGCAAAGCACACCGTTTTTGGCGCTTATTCAGTGCTAGAATAACGCCACAAAAAATAACAAGCTTTAAATTGGAAGACGGAATGACTGAATTAAAAAATGATCGCTACTTGCGTGCACTGTTAAAACAACCTGTCGATTGCACCCCTGTATGGATGATGCGCCAAGCGGGACGTTACCTGCCAGAGTATCGCGCAACGCGTGCCGAAGCGGGCGATTTTATGGCGCTGTGTAAAAATGCTGAGCTAGCTTCTGAAGTGACATTACAGCCATTACGTCGCTTTCCATTAGATGCCGCTATTTTATTTTCTGATATTTTAACCATTCCTGACGCCATGGGATTGGGTTTGTATTTTGAAGCGGGCGAAGGGCCAAAGTTTGAACGCCCGATCACCTGTAAAGCCGATGTCGATAAAATTGGCTTACCAGATCCGGAAGGCGAACTGCAATATGTGATGAATGCCGTACGCCAGATCCGCAAAGATTTACAAGGTGAAGTTCCATTGATCGGTTTTTCAGGCAGCCCATGGACACTCGCGACTTATATGGTGGAAGGTGGCAGCTCAAAAGCCTTCACTAAGATCAAAAAAATGATGTACGCCGATCCTAGCGTGCTGCACGCCTTGCTCGATAAACTGGCAGACAGTGTTATTGAATACCTCAACGCACAAATCAAAGCGGGTGCTCAGTCTGTTATGATCTTTGATACTTGGGGCGGAGTACTGACGCCGCGCGACTACAACCTCTTTTCACTACAGTATATGCACAAAATTGTGGATGGTTTAATTCGTGAAAATGAAGGTCGCCGCGTACCCGTCACTCTGTTTACCAAAAACGGTGGCATGTGGCTGGAGCAGATTGCTGCAACGGGTTGTGATGCTGTAGGGCTTGATTGGACCATCAATATTGCCGACGCCAAAGCGCGTATCGGTGACAAAGTGGCGCTGCAAGGCAATATGGACCCTTCCATGCTTTATGCTCCGCATGATCGTATTCGCCAAGAAGTGGCGACCATTCTTGAAGGGTTTGGCCATGGTGGAACGGGCCATGTCTTTAACCTCGGACACGGTATCCATTTAGATGTGCCACCGGAAAATGCGGGCATATTTGTTGATGCGGTGCACGCCTTGTCTAAACCGTACCATCAATAATAGGTTTGCGGTGCCTTATCGCCGATAATGCACCGTTTCTCACTCTCATCCTGTTATTTGATAGGAGCAGGCTCACAGAGGTAAAGAGGTAATAAGACAAGATGAAGACCAAAGATAAGATCGTTTATGCTGCATTAGCGCTGTTTAATGAACATGGTGAAAGAACGGTGACCACTAACCATATCGCAGCACATATCGAAATCAGCCCAGGTAATTTGTATTATCACTTTCGTAATAAACAAGAAATTGTTCGTGATATTTTTGCTCTCTATTCAGCAGAGTTACTCGAACGTTTTCAGCCGATTGCGGCACAGCGCGAAAGCTTAACTCTGTTAAAGCATTATCTTGATTCGATCTTCACTTTGATGTGGAAATACCGTTTTTTCTATGCCAATTTACCGGAAATCCTGCAGCGTGATGAAGTACTACATGGTGAGTACATTCAAGTACAAGAAAAGCTGCAAACTAATCTCATTAATATTATGCACGCTTTTGTTGAGCTGAAATTGCTGTCTGTCGGAAAAGAAGATATGCAATCTTTAGTGACCACTCTCCATATGACGGCCTCGTGTTGGTTGAGTTATCAGTCAGCGATGTTTTCCAAAACGCAGATCACCGAGCAAGTGATTCATCAAGGCATGCTACAGATGATCGCAGTCGTTAAACCCAAAGCAACGGAACAAGGTCTTGAACAGCTTCTATTATTAGAGGAAGGTGTGCGGGCGATGCACGCATCATAATCTGTGCTTAGTTATAACCTTTGAGTATTGTTCTTAATCCTTTGAAGCTGTTAGCTTCTTAGCTATACATCTCTAAGGGTGGTGTTGATATGCACTATGACGTTTTTAACGGTGATGCTGATGGCATCATCTCTCTTCTTCAGCTGCGGCTTGCTTACCCTCGCACGACGACCCTAGTTACTGGGGTTAAGCGTGATATCAAATTGCTCCAGCGTCTTAATCTTCAATCCCGAGATAGTCTGACCGTGTTAGATATTTCGATGGAGAAGAATCAGCGACCTTTACAGCAGGCTCTTGCGGCGGGGGTGACGGTGTTTTATGCCGATCATCACTATGCAGGCTCAATCCCCGAGACTCCGCTGCTTGACGCCCATATTGATTTGGACCCTAATACTTGTACGGCATTAATTATTGATCAATGGTTAGGTGGTCCGTTCCATGAGTGGGCGATTGTGGCAGCTTATGGCGATAATTTGATTGCTAAAGCGGATACTTTAGCGCGCAACGCGGGGCTAACTACCACTCAAGCCGAACAACTAAAAAACTTAGGCACCTTGATTAACTATAACGGTTATGGAGAGACGATAGAGCAGCTTCATTATCACCCCGCTGATTTGTACCAAGCCTTGCTAGTTTATCCTTCACCGTTTGATTTAATGAAGGATGACAACTCCCCTTTTTATCATTTGCAGCACGCTTATGAGCAAGATATGCAGCTTGCTCAGTCGTTAGAGCCTATCTATAAAAGTGCCTGTTTGAGCGTGTACGAGCTGCCAGACTGTGCATCATCACAGCGAGTGAGTGGTGTGTTTAGTAATTGGCTAGCCAATCAAGCACCTGCCGCGGCACATATGGTTTTAACGGTAAATTCATCGGGTGGTTATACCGTTTCGCTACGTGCTCCATTAACCAATAAACAGGGAGCGGATAGGTTATGCAGCGCCTTTGCAACCGGAGGCGGGCGAGAAGCGGCGGCGGGTATTAATTCGTTGGATAAAAGACAATTGACCCAATTCATTACTCAAGTAGAAGCGTACTATTCATCACACTAACGCTCGTTCGGATTAACAGGGTGATGGATGTGTTTTGCTAGCGACTGAGCCAGCGTGTTGGGTCTTCGGCTTTACTGTTGCGACGAATTTCGAAATAGAGCGCTGGCTGAGATTGACCGCCAGTGTCTCCCGCTAAAGCAATGGTTTCACCGGCGGTGACTTTATCGCCCTCTTTTTTGAGCAAACTTTGGTTAAAGCCGTATAAGGTCATATCGCCTTTGCCATGATCGAGCAAAACCACCAGCCCATAACCACGTAGATATTCAGCAAACACGACCGTGCCAGAATAAACCGCTTTGACGTTTTGACCATAATTGGCGTCAATGACTAGACCTTTCCAGTCAATTTGTCCACTTTGACGTGTACCAAAAGCATGCAGGATTTTGCCTTTGACTGGCCAAGGTAGCTTGCCTTTTTGCGGCGCTAACCCATCCATTAGTACAGCGTTACGTTTTGCTGCTTTGGCGATTTCTGCTTGTAATCGCGTTTCATTGCGTTGCAATTCGGCTAAGTAGACTTTATCACCGGAAATGCTTTTTTGAATTTTACCCACTGTACTGCGTCGTTCTGACTGCGTTTTTGCCAATGTAGCGCGCTTTTGGGTCTGCTGTTCTAATAGAGAGGCGATTTGGTCTCGTTCAAGTCGCAGCTGTTTTTCACTTTCATTGAGTTCTTTTTGCGTAAGTTCAAGCTGTTGGATGGTTTGGCTGCGCGCCTTCGCCAAGTGTTGGTAATACTGGCTGATGCGATCTTCTTCCACGCCATTATTGAGTATGTTGGATGAGGCTGTCGCTCGCTGAGTGGCGTAATAGGTTTTGATCAGTTGAGCTAATTTGGCGGTTTGCTGTGTTTGTTGTGTTTCTAAGGCTGTGATCTTTTGCTTGAGTTTAGCGATATTAGCGTTGGCCACTACTAATTCTGATTTGGTGTTTTTGATCTGATTTTCTAGACTTGAAATGCCCACTTCTTGCTTTTTAAGCGCATTTTGCAACGAATCGAGCTCTTTTTGTCGATTATTTAACGCTTGCTGCTGACGAGAAATTTCGCCTTTCACCCCTTTTAGCTCTTGTTGTGTGGCAGCCATTAACGGTGAGCTGGAGAGGCAAGCTAGCCCTAACACCATCACTAGGCTAAGTGCATGCCACCAAGTCGTTATAGTAAGTGGGTGTGGTGAAGGCTTGTTTCTCATCCGTTTTCAAGTCTCTATCGACAAATTAGTGAGTCAGTATACTCAAAGCCATCCGCGAGGCGAAAGCCCTATGTCAAAACTTGCAATCAAATCGAGTTCTTGGGCGAAAAAAAGCCTCGATATTTATCGAGGCTCAATAGCACGTGGTTGGTGAGTTATTTAAACAACACTTGACCAGACATGTCTGCCGGAATGTCCATGTTCGATAGAGCAAGCATCGTTGGTGCTAGATCAGAAAGCTTACCACCATCTTTTAGCTTAAGATCTTTGCTACCGACGTAGATAAGCGGTACTGGCAGATTGGTATGAGCAGTATGAATGCCCCCTGTTTCTGGGTTCACCATCATTTCTGCATTGCCGTGGTCTGCTGTGATCAGTAGCTGGCCATCGACTTCTTTAATCGCTTCAACCACTTTTCCGATACACTCATCAAGCGCTTCGCATGCTTTCACGGCCGCTTCGTAAATACCAGTATGACCAACCATATCGCCGTTCGGGTAGTTACAGATAATCGCATCGTATTTACCCGACTTGATTGCCGCAACGAGTTTTTCAGTCAGTTCAGGCGCGCTCATTTCCGGTTGCAGATCGTAAGTTGCCACTTTAGGTGAAGCAACCAATTGGCGCTCTTCGCCTGGGAATTCGTTCTCAACACCACCGTTAAAGAAGAAGGTGACGTGCGCGTATTTTTCTGTTTCAGAGATGCGCAACTGAGTTTTACCCGCCTTTGATAGCCACTCACCGTAGGTGTTTTCTAGTGATGCTGGTGGAAATGCGCACAGCAGAGGAATGTCGGCGGCGTATTGGGTTAGCATCACAAAGTCAATTGCTGGGAACTTTGCACGTTCAAACCCGTTGAAATCTGGTATGAAGGCACGAGTAATTTCACGTGCACGGTCGGCGCGGTAGTTCATGAAAATCACGGCGTCGCCATCTTCAATCGCAGCAGAGTCTTGGCCTTCAGCTTTGATTTCTGTCGCTTTAACAAATTCATCATTTTCTTCACGTGCGTAAGCGGCTTCAAGGCCTGCTACGGCGGAATCAAAAGTAAATTCTGCTTTGGCTTCAACCAATAGGTCGTAAGCTTTTTGTACGCGTTCCCAGTTGTTATCGCGATCCATGGCGTAGTAACGACCAATCAGTGAGGCGATACGACCTTTACCTAATTTAGAAAATAGGTCTTGGAAGCGTTGCAATGAGGCTTCGGCACTGCGTGGTGGCGTATCACGGCCATCAAGGAAGCAGTGGAGGTAGATTTTCTCAGCGCCACGGGCAGCAGCCATTTCAACGGCAGCGTAGATATGATCTTCATGCGAGTGAACACCACCTGGCGACATTAGCCCCAATAGGTGAACCGCTTTGCCCGCTTTGATGGCTTTATCCATCGCGTTGACTAACACTTCATTTTGTTGGAATTCACCATCAAGAATTGATTTAGTAATGCGTGTCAGGTCTTGGTAAACAATACGACCAGCACCGATATTGGTGTGACCGACTTCTGAGTTACCCATTTGACCATCCGGTAAACCTACATCCATACCAGAAGCAGAAATCAGAGTGTTTGGGTTGTTTGCAATTAAGCTATCCATGACTGGAGTATGTGCATTGCTGATTGCGTTGTGTGCGTTATCTTCACGGTAACCCCAACCGTCAAGAATTACTAAAGCCATTGGCTTCTTAGCTGACATAGTTATGACCTCGTCAAATTCAAAGTAACTTAAACAGAAATTAGCGTAATTTTACTACACTTTGAAGCGATTGCAGTAGGTTAAGATCAATGATTCTCCCTATCAATGCCTATAAAGGTAGCCTATTGATCAACATCGGTGCCTTTTTAGCGCCATTTAATAAACTAAAATTCCCGTCCCAAGCACGGCAAACAGTGCGCCGCACCAAGCGAAGCGGTTGGGCCGCTGTTTGGTATACATCCATAAAATAGGCAACAACATGATGGGCGTGGTTGAGGAGAGCAGGGCCACCATACCCACGTTGCCTTCACGCAGTGCGTAGAGAATTAACGTCATTCCGACCGCCATCGCAAGAAAACCGTTGATGGCAGTAATGGTAAAAATGGGCAGCGTAATGGCTTGAGTGGCGCGTGCTAATTTTGCACCAGTAGCCAACAGTAAGCAGTGTGCGGTGAAAGCGGTGAGCATTCGAATCGCGGAAGCGGCGATGGGGTCGATCCCCGTTTGCATCACAGGTTTGGCGATGATCCCACCCAATGCTTGGCATAGAGCCGCGATAAGGCCAAGTGCAATGCCAACCCATACTCGGCCTTTAATTGCTTCCAATGCATTATGATTTTGCCCTCGGCGGCCAAAAAAGATGGCCGTTAGAACGCCTGAAAAGACAAAAGTCGCGCCCACTAGCTCTGCATGGCTCATGCTTTCGCTGAATAAAAAATAGCCGAGAATGGCCGAAAAAACGGCATGGCAAGAAAAGAGCAAACCCGCTTGTCTTGGCCCCATGCGATTTAAACACGCAAACAGCGCCGTATCGCCAATGAATATGCCAATCAACCCCGAATACATCATGGGTGTTACCATCTCGCTGTTTACCGTTGCCCAGCCGCCAGTTGCCAACGCCATGCTCACTAAAATGAGAGAAGTACAGCCCATCCGCCAACGGCTATAAGCAAAGGTTCCTAAATGGCGAGCGGGAGCAACAGACAGTAAACTGGCTACTGCCCAAAGAAACGCGGCAGCAAGCGCGAGCCATTCGTAGCCCATGTAAACATCCTTGAACGAGGGAAGGATCTCAATATGCCTTAAGCGCTAGGGGAAAACAAAGGGAATTTATGGGCTTGCCTCAATGTGATTAAAAGAGGCAAGCCAAGAGGATTTATACTTTGAAGCGGCGAATATCGTTACGCATGGCTTCTGCCGATAAATGCATTTCATGAGCGCTGTGGCTGCTCTGCTGAGTTTGGCTTGCAAGGTCATCAGAAGCGTCTTTGATACCTTGTGTATTGCGGCTAATGTCTTCGCTGACGGCTCGCTGCTCTTCAGCGGCACTGGCAATTTGCAAGGCCATATCATTGATCTCGGTAATGGCTTGCGTGATCCGCACTAAACTGTCGTGAGCTTGTTCGGCATAGTCAACACTGTGGTCGGCCAGTTTGGTGCTGGCTTCCATATTCTCGACCGCATGTTGAGTATTGCGCTGCAAGGTTTCAATCATGGTGCGGATCTCTTCCGTTGAGCCATGTGTACGTTGGCTGAGCACACGAACTTCGTCGGCTACCACAGCAAAACCACGGCCTTGGTCACCTGCGCGGGCCGCTTCAATCGCTGCATTGAGTGCTAACAGATTGGTTTGTTCGGCAATACTTTGAATGGTGGATAGGATCTGGTTGATACTTTGAGCATTGCTCTCCAACTCTCGGATCACTTTGGCCGCACTATCGACCTGATTGGCTAAGTGAGTAATGGAATCACGATTCTTTTTGATAACCGCCTGCCCGTCATCACAAGCTGAGGCCGATGCTTGTGATGCGCTAGCGGTCAGTTCGGCGTGGCTAGCCACCTCAGCGGCGGTAGCCGACATCTCGTGAATCGCGGTGGCTATTTGGTTGACATCATTTTGTTGGTGCTCAACTCGCATGGAAGCTTGAGCAGAAAGGTCATTGGCATCTTGTGCTTGCTGGGAAAGTTGTTGGCTACGGCTGACGATCCCTTTCAGCATCTCCTGCATTTGACTTAAAAAGAGATTCACTTTCTCGGCCAGTTCACCGATTTCATCCATGCGTCGAATGTCGATGCGTTGGGTGAGGTCGCCTTCTCCTTGCGCTAATTGCGCTAAAGCGTTCGACAATACCTGCAGTGGTTGCAGTAAGCGGGTTACAACCCAAGTGCTGATGCTGGCGATAATAATGTAGAGCACTAAAGAGGCAATGGCGGTAAAGGTGATCTGCTCAGAAACCGAGGCGTAGGCCATCTCTTTATCCACCACAATGCCCAGTAACCAATCGGTATTAGGTATTTGTGAGACGTAAATCAACTTGTTGCCTTGCTTTGGCCAAACAATAGTATCAACGCGATTCTCTTTAGCTAAGCTGGCCATGTGCTGGGAATCTAATTCGTTGTTTAAATTGGTTAAAGGTTTTTGGCTTAAGGCTTCATCTTGATAGGCGACAATATTGTTATTGCCATCAACCAGAAACGCAAAGCCTTGGTTATCGAGTTTAACACTCAGTACCTCTTTAATGAGATTGGTTACGGTTAAATCGGCGGCGAGTACGCCTTGTTTTTGACCTTTAAAAGCTTTGGCGAAGCTGACTACGATGCTGCCATCAAAATCTTGGTAGGGTTCGGTAATTATAAGCCCGGATTGTGCCATTGCATCTTTATACCAAGGGCGCGTTCTTGGATCATAATCACTTGGCCAATCTTCGGTTTTATCACCATAAGCGATGGTGCCATCACTGAAGCCAGCATAGACAGAAAGAAAATCACCGCCTTTTTTGGTGACCAGTAGCGCTTGATCTGCGTTGTCATTACTGGCGATAAAAGATTCATTGGCCAACATCATATTGCTACGGATCCCGAGCCAATCACTGATATAACGGCTGGTGGCGAGACTGACATTTTCCATTTCACTATTGATGGCGTGAGTCGTCTCCTGTTGCAGTTGGCTGACGGAGATCCAAGCTTGTACACCACTGACTATCGCAATGATAATGGCGATCGCCACTTGAATTTTAAATTTGATGGTATGTCTCATGGGTTATGCCCCTAGAACGGTTTGACAACAGCGTGTCGATAGATCAGAACGAAAAAAAGATGAATTAACGGCACCCGTGCTTATTTGCAGCCAAATGATGAGGTCTTTTCATGGTTCTTCAGATAAATGAATAACTAAAACAGGCTAATCCTACGAAAATATGATGTTGATTAATATGATCGCGCTCGATTATTACTCATCCAGTTGAGTCATTTTTGCTGAGTTTTAGATAGAGATGATTCATCTTGCGACTTGCATTCAGTCTTGATGCTCAATGCAAGTCGCAGTCACCAAAGGTTAGGTCAGTAATAGCGCGGCAGCATAGACAATGCACAAGCCAACAACGCCAATAATCAGACCTGTTTTGGCCATGTCTTTACTCTCAATAAGCCCGGTAGAATAGGCCAGTGAGTTTGGTGGTGTTGAGACAGGTAAAATCATACCCAGTGAGGCAGAAAAGGCGACAACCACTAACAAACTTTGTATACCACCAATACTGGCCAAGCTTTCCATGGATGTGCCAATCGCGGCGGCGATCGGCATGAGTAAGTTAGCGGTCGCGGTATTGGACATGAAGTTTGCCATGATCCAACAAACGAGCGACAGGGTGATGACGACCGAGATAGGCGATAGAGAACTGTAATCAATCGCGTGAGCTAATGCTGAAGCGAGCCCTGTTTTATCTAGCCCAATGCCAATCGCTATCCCGCCAGCCACTAGCCACAAGACGTCCCAGTTGATCTGTTTCAGTTCCTCTTTGCCCATAATGCCGGTGAGTGTAAAAACCGCCAAAGGAATAATAGAAACCACATAGGTGTTCATGCCGTGTAGAGAGGTGGTCATCCACAGCACTATGGTGGCGGCAAAAGTAATGTAGACCACGATTGCACGCCAATTTTTTTGGAATGTTCCGTTTAGTTTCAGCACCATCTGTTTTTCTGAAGAGGGAAACAGTTTTTGTAGCAAAAACCAAGCTAACGTGAGCTGAATAATCACAAACGGCAAGCCCATCATCATCCAAGAAAAGAAATCAATGCTATTGCTTCCGGTGAGATATTGCAGCGCGATCGCATTGGGCGGCGTACCGATAGGCGTGGCAATACCACCGGTGTTCGCTGCAATCGGAATGCAGAGCACTAAGGCTTTGATGCCTAAATCCCCTTTTGGAGCTGAAGCGACGATCGGCCCGAGCAGCGCCAGCATCATCACAGTAGTCGCGGTATTGGACATAAACATAGAAAATACCGCAGTGATCAACATTAGCCCCAGCATAATAAAGCGGGGTTGAGTACCAAAAGGTTTGAGTAAAACTCGGGCTAAGTTGTTGTCCAGTTCATATTTAGAAGCAGCAATCGCCAGTGCAAAGCCGCCCATGAACAAGATAATAATCGGTGAAGAGAAAGCGCTGAAAATATCGGTGTACTTCATTAACTCGCCGATATCATGCCCAGCGGGTGGCGAACGAAAGAGATGCAAGCCTTTATCTGAAATCATCACCAATTCGAGCGCAATGATCAAAATGGAGGTGGCAAATACAGGAACTGGCTCCAATACCCAAAGCAGAGCAGCCAATAAAAAAATAGCCAGTAATCGATGTTGAATTAAGGTTAAGTCATCAATCGGTATTGCATCAATGGGCATCAGTAAAACACCGATGGGCAGCAAAAAGCAGATCGCAAGCTTTATCAGCATTCCCGTATTCATGGTAGGCATATCACATGACCTTCATTAGGTTAACTTGAAGTAACTAGCGTAAATGATATGTGAATGAAGGTCTTAGACGCGGCTTGAAATTTTGAGTTTTAGCGAAGGAATATGCAGCAGTTTTGTTTTTTATCAATAAAGAAAAAAAGCGAAATATCTAGAGGCGTTAGCTCTGAACATGCAGAGCTAACGCATTCGGCAGGGAACATTAAGAGATGGCGATTAACGTTGCTGTGCGTATGGAGTACCCATAACCGTTGTAGCATTGTGTTGCATAGACTCATCAAAGCGAATTTTATCTTTTGCAAACAGGTTAATCACCGTTGAGCCTAGCTTAAAGCGACCCATCTCTTGTCCTTTTTTCAGTACAACAGAGGTATTGCCTTGGGCTGGATAATCCCAGCGATAAACGGTATTGCCGCGCGGAGGCGTGACAGTCCCTGACCAAACTAGCTCAATACTGCCAACAATGGTCGCTCCGACAAGCACTTGTGCCATTGGGCCAAACTCAGTATCAAAAATACACACCACGCGCTCATTGCGAGCAAACAGGTTCGGTACATTTTCGGCGGTTAGTGGGTTAACCGAGAAAAGATCGCCCGGAACATAAATCATTTGACGTAACACGCCATCGCAAGGCATGTGTACGCGGTGGTAGTCGCGAGGTGATAAATAAAGCGTGGCAAATTCGCCATCTTCAAACTCTTGCGCCAGTTTGGCATCACCACCGAGCAATTCTACCGCTGTAAAATGGTGGCCTTTCGCTTGGATCAGCTTGCCATCTTGAATCGGCCCGAATTGACTAACGCAAGCATCGGCCGGATGGGTGATTAAGCTATCACCGTCACTGATTGGCCGAGCATCGGCTTTCAATTCACGAACAAAGAATTCATTGAATGTTTTGAAATGGCTAGGATCTGAATACAGAGCTTCATCCATGTTGACATTATATTGTTTAATAAACCAACGAATGACTGCAGTGGTTAGACCGCCAGCTTTCGCTGATGCGAGTTTACCCATCAGGCGTGTTAAGCCATGTTGTGGGATCCAGTATTGCAGTCCAACTTTAATTTTATCCATTGTCTCTGATTCCAATGTTAACTGTATGTTCTTCACTTTGGGTGCGAGATGTTACTGAAAAACTCTCACCATGTCAGCAGTTAGTCACCATTGCTTACGGATTATTCGATGGCGACAGATAAAAAATTTATCGATCAAGTCTGCGGACATTTGCCGGGGTAAAACTCGATGCTATTTATAAATCCGCTTTTTTGTTACGCGAATATTGGCGGTTAGCTTTGTTTTCCGACATGCTTTCTAAAATTCGGTGGTAGTTCTCAAAGCGCGTGTTACTAATATCACCTTTTTCCACGGCTTCACGTAGTAAGCAACCCGGATCGTCAGCGTGTTTACAGTCTCTAAACTTACAGCCGCCTAAGAAGGGACGAAATTCGACAAAGGCTTCAGTGATCGCTTCAGCTTCCAAGTGCCATAAACCAAATTCACGCACTCCCGGCGAGTCGATCAAATCACCGCCTGTAGGGATATGATACAAGCGAGCCGCAGTGGTGGTATGTTGACCAAGTCCAGATGCTTGAGAAACTTCACCTTCTTCAATTTCATCTTCCAAATTTGGCATTAATGCGTTCACTAGGCTGGATTTACCAACGCCAGATTGACCAACAAATATGTTGATCCGTCCGCCAAGTTCCGCTTCTAACTCAGCAATCCCTTCACCGCTTTTTTTGCTGACAAAAAGCACTTTGTAGCCAATGCGTTCGTACACACGTAACGACTCTTGATATTGGTTACGCAATTCATCGCTGAGTAAATCAATCTTATTCAGTACCACTAGCGGCGCAATATTCACGGTTTCTGAAGCGATCAAATAACGGTCGATGATATTGAGTGACAGTTCCGGCAGTACGGATGACACAATGACCATCTGATCAATGTTTGCCGCTACTGGTTTCAAACCGTCGTAATAATCTGGACGAGTCA
Source organism: Vibrio sp. V03_P4A6T147 (assembly GCF_002241085.1). Lineage (NCBI taxonomy): Bacteria > Pseudomonadati > Pseudomonadota > Gammaproteobacteria > Vibrionales > Vibrionaceae > Vibrio > Vibrio sp. V03_P4A6T147. The sequence continues at coordinate 1,134 of NZ_NDIO01000408.1, read as the reverse complement.
GAACCGATTTGCGCGGTTCAACCGCTTCGACAACGCCAGAGATACCCGCCATCGATTCGAGTCCAGGTCGCCAAATAACACGATCTCCTGAGACCAGCGTTTCAATGCCTCGGCGTAAATTACAGCGGTGGATGGTGTGAGTCTCTAAATCTTCAACATCGGCATGTTGGCCAAAACGAGTAATCACTAACCCAGTTTTTGCGGTGCCGAGCATGGCTTCATCCCACGAAACTGTGTCCTCTTTTTTGAGTCGTTTACTCTGATTATTACGAACGCGTCGTACTTGACCTTTCGTCAGCTTCTTTTTCTTTGCCACGATTATCTACTTCATGATTATGATACGTTTTGATCCAACGTTGAGATTTTACTCAAAATCATACCGTTTGGATCCAATGTCCAAAGGTATCTTGGGGATCTGAATTTGGGTATAGTACCTTTTTTATCTGCAAACCAATATAGGCAACGTATTTATGTCTTTTAGCGATCAAAACTTGATTTGGGTTGATCTTGAGATGACAGGCTTAGACCCTGAAACTCACAAAATTATCGAGATTGCCACCATTGTAACTGATAGTGAGTTGAACATTTTGGCTGAAGGCCCAGTGTTGGCTGTTCATCAATCAGAAGCTGAATTGGCTAAAATGGATGAATGGTGCACCACCACACATACCAAAAGCGGTTTGGTCGAGCGAGTACGTCATGACTCAGTGACACAACAAGAAGCGGTTGAACAGACCATTACGTTTTTGGAAAAGTGGGTGCCTAAAGGTAAATCTCCGATTTGTGGCAACAGTATTGGGCAAGATCGCCGCTTCCTTTATAAACATATGCCTGAGCTGGAAGCCTACTTCCATTACCGTTATGTGGATGTCAGTACGCTAAAAGAGCTGACTCGCCGTTGGAAGCCAGAAGTATTGGATGGCTTTTCTAAGCAAGGTAGCCACCTGGCTTTAGATGATATTCGTGAGTCTATTGCTGAGCTTCAGTACTACCGTAAGACCATATTCAGTATTTAATTTTCAGAACGGCATTTTTTGCTGATGGCGTGTTAACCAGTTTTTGTGATTAATACGCCATATTTGCGTTCTTTTTCGTCAAAAAAAAAAAAAAAAAGATTTTTTGTCAGTAAGGGCT
>NZ_NDIO01000405.1:0-15075 GCF_002241085.1 Vibrio sp. V03_P4A6T147 | reverse complement strand
ATACGCTGATTTTTACCTAGTTTTTAGTAAAAAATGTCGTCATTATTTTTGCTAGCAGAATAACCATTCCACATTTACAATCCGGCCACATAAAAACAACAATAAACATCGACTTGTATCTCAGCACAGATGACCGTGCAAGATACGCGTTCACCAGCCCTACACTGTGAACATTACTGCTTAACATAACGTGAAAGGTCCCAAGTCAATATGAGCCCAGAGAAACATCTCTCAGACTGGCAAGCCAGCCAAACGATTGCTGAATCTATGTCTCCCCTCATCGGTCAGCTTTATCGCCAACAAGGTGTTGAAGTGGTTTTATTTGGAAAAACACTCATCAACGCCACCACCATTGATATCATCAAGGCACATCGTGTTGTTCGTCGCTACACAGGTGAGGCGCTTTCAACCCAGCAAACGATGCCGATTTTACAAAAACTGACCACGCTTGCTCTGTCGCCATGTCGTATCGACATTGGCCAACTTGCTCATCAATTTTGGCAACAACATGATGATGAACATGGCCTTGAAGATTACCTGCTAACGGCGCTTAATGGTGCGTTGAATGGTGAAACACTCAGTGAGCCTAAGGATGTGGTGCTGTACGGTTTTGGTCGTATTGGTCGCTTGCTGACTCGTCTTTTGATAGAAAAAAGTGGCCCGGGCTATCCACTGCGCTTGCGAGCGATTGTCGTTCGTGGGGGTAAAGCAGGAGATTTAGAAAAACGGGCAAGCTTGCTACGCCGTGACTCAGTTCATGGCCAGTTTAACGGCAGCATCATCATCGATGAGGCTCGCAAGGCCATTATTGCCAACGGCAATTATATCCAAATCATCTACGCCAATAAGCCACAAGAGGTTGATTATTCACATTATGGTATTCATAACGCGTTAGTGGTCGACAATACTGGTGTTTGGCGTGATAGCGAAGGGCTTAGTCAACACTTGAACTGTCAAGGGGCAAGCAAGGTGCTGCTGACAGCACCCGGCAAAGGTGAGATTAAAAATATCGTGTTCGGCGTAAACCACGCTGATATTCAGCCCGAAGACACCATTATCTCAGCCGCCAGTTGCACCACCAACGCTATCACACCGGTATTGAAAGCAATTCATGATCAATATGGCGTACTTTCTGGCCATATCGAAACGGTGCACTCTTTTACTAATGATCAAAACCTTATCGACAATTTCCATTCAGGTGAACGACGTGGCCGCAGCGCATCGCTCAACATGGTGTTAACCTCAACGGGTGCCGCCAAAGCGGTTGCCAAAGCGTTACCTGAACTCGCTGGTAAGTTAACCGGTAATGCGATTCGTGTCCCCACGCCAAACGTGTCGATGGCCGTGGCTAACCTCAACTTAGCCAATGCAGTGAATAAGCAAGATCTCAACGCATATCTACGTGAAATGGCGCTTAACTCGCCACTTTCAGCGCAAATTGATTACACCGACTCAACAGAAATTGTCTCCAGTGATTTGGTTGGCTCTCGCCATGCTGGCGTAGTTGATGGCGCAGCGACGATCGCTCAAGATAACCGCTGCGTGCTCTACATTTGGTATGACAATGAATTTGGCTACAGCGGCCAAGTTGTACATTGTATGGAGCAGATGATGGGCGTTCGTTACCGAACTTTCCCAGCTATAGCCCAGTAAACGGCTTAATATTGTTTTTATCTCCACAACATAATAATAGTGAGTGTTTATCTCACCTCCCCCTGCTTGCCGCCTTTTGATATAAGGCGGCTTTTTTATGAAGTGATCAGTTCAATGAGATTTCAACGTCCGAAACTAATCTGCTCGAACACGCTAAGGCATAGCCTTGTTCAATCTCTTGTGCACTCAATGTTTCGGTGCTCAAACGCTCGACCATACCCACCTTCACTTTGCATTTGCACGATCCGCATATCCCACTTCGGCAAGCCGCAATCACTGGTACGTTACCTTTCTCTAACGCATCGAGCAGTAAACTGCCCTTTTTCACGGTCACGGATGATGCAAACGCTGGCGTGCTGACTGTCACCTCCTGAGGCTCAATCTCGTCTTGATCTGAGCTCTCTTGTTTGTGGTGGCTCACTTCGATTTCATACACTGATGGAGTAAAACTCTCTTCAAAGAAGTGTGCCATATCAAAATTAAGCTGTTGTAGGTAGCTTTTAACATCTTGCATAAAACCAACGGGACCGCACAGATACACACTGCGCTCGGCAATATCAGGGCACAATCGGACTAACCAAGCCTGACTCAGCCGCCCTTGTGGATGCGAGCTGCCCTTTGCCTCTTTGAGCAGAAGTTTTAAATGAAACTGCGGATAACATTGTGCCAGTTGTTGCAGCTCTGAGTAATAAATGGTGTCGGAAACACTTTTGGCGACATGAATAAAATCGATCTCAATGTCGCCTTGTCGCAGCCATTGTTGCGCCATAGCCATCACAGGGGTAACACCACAACCCGCACTGATCAGTGTCACTTTTCGTTTCGGCGCGCAATCTACACTGTTAAATGCACCCTGCGGTTGTAGCACCGAGACCGTATCACCAACACTCAATGCATCAACAATATGGTTTGAAACCTTTCCGCCTACTACTCGCTTAACCGTAAAGCGCAGAAAGTTTTGCTGTGGAATTGAACTGATGGAGTAAGCACGAAACGCCACGCCTTCTGGTAATTCAAAGCCTAAAGTTGCAAATTGGCCCGGTTTAAAATGAAAGGCGTTCTCTTCTTTCGAGGCCAGTTCAAAACTGACGCTTTCCTCGGTTTCTGCCCATTTTCGGCGGCAAGTTAATTCAAGCACATCTTGGTAAGCCCAAGCTGACATACCCATCCCTCATACAATACTTTTTTCAAATCATGCTTTATTCAAACATCTGAAGCGGCATTAGGCTCTGAATACGCAGAGCCTAATGCTGACGATTACGCAGCCAAAATCGTTTTTAAATCATTCTCAGCAGTAGTAATCCCACGCAGATCGAACTCTTGTTGCAAAATATTCATCAAGTTTTCGGTGAGGAATGCTGGTGCGGTTGGGCCGGTATAAATTCCTTTCACACCCAATGCGAGTAGCGTCAGTAGGATAACGATCGCCTTTTGTTCAAACCAAGAAAGAACCAATGTCAGTGGGAGATCATTCACACCGCAATCAAACTCACTGGCCAGTGCGAGTGCCAGTTGAATCGCTGAATACGCATCGTTACATTGGCCAACATCTAATAGACGCGGTATGCCATTGATGTCACCAAACTGATTTTTATTGAAGCGGAATTTGCCACACGCCAACGTTAAAATGAGGCTATCTTCCGGCACTTGCGCCGTGAAATCAGTGTAGTAACTGCGTTCAGATTTATCACCATCACAACCTCCCACAAGGAAGAAGTGTTTGATGTGGCCTTGTTTGACTTGTTCAATCACGGCTGGCGCGGCCGCCATCAATGCATTACGACCAAAACCAACCGTAATATGTTGCTCTATTTCATCGTGTTTAAAACCGGGCTGGGCTAACGCGCACTCGATCACTTCACTGAAATCGTCACCTTCAACGTGTGCCACACCCGGCCAGCCGACAATACTGCGGGTAAATAGGCGGTCCGCATACTGCCCTACATTCGGGTTGAGCAAGCAGTTTGATGTCATCACGATTGCACCGGGGAAGTTAGCAAACTCTTTTTGCTGATTTTGCCAAGCACTACCATAGTTGCCCACAAGGTGCGGATATTTCTTTAGCTGCGGGTAAGCGTGAGCAGGCAACATCTCACCATTGGTATAGACATTAATGCCTTTGCCCTGAGTCTGTTGCAGAATTTTTTCCAGATCATGCAAGTCATGGCCTGAAACCAAGATGCACTTACCCGCTACCGTTTTCACATTGACGCTCGTAGGTTCAGGGTGACCAAAGGTTTCGGTTTCACCCATATCTAACATCTCCATAATGCGGTAATTGACCATACCAATTTGCATTGCCGTATCGAGTAACGCTTGTAGGTCAGTTGGATCAGTGCCAAGCCAAGCCATAATTTGGTGGTATTCAGCGTACACGGCTTGATCACTTTGGCCTAAAACGCGAGCGTGTTCTAAGTAAGCCGCCGCACCCTTTAACCCATATAAACAAAGCAAACGCAAGCCAATCACATCTTCATGCAAGCTTTCACGCCCACGGTTAACGGCTGCTATCGGTGCAAAGGCCAACAGCGCCTCTTTGGTCTGTGGTAATTCAAATTTGGCAGCAGCAGAGAGCTCAGGCAATTCAAATCCGACTAATACCGCAGCAGCTCTCACGTTCTCTTCCAAACGCTGGCGGTACTGCGTGGAATCTTGAACGAGTTCAAGGATACGTTCAGGATCGAAATTGACATTGGTTAACGTGGCAAAGAAGGCTCTGGGAGCCCATTGGTCAATTTCTTGATCGATCACACCACACGCTCGACCTAAATTGGCCCAAAAAGAGACGCCCTGTAATGAATACACTAGTACATCTTGTAAGTCTGAAACTTCAGCCGTTTTACCGCACATGCCTTGAGAGTAGGCACAACCTTTTGCCACAGGGGTTTGAATGGTTTGTTCACATTGAATACAGAACATTATTTTAGCTCCAGTTATTTGAGGCGTGTCGATCACGCTTATTATCCGAAGCCTTTAGGGCATAATACATGCCAACATATAACCACTTGTTTTTAAAAAGAATAAATAAAAAACCACACAACGATAATGTCAATTTGACTACCAAAAAGATAACGAACAAAGACACCAAAATGTCAAAATGACTCAAGTTTGAACTGTCTGCCAGCGTCCCAATATTGTGGAAGGTCCATGCAACTCCAAAAAAATGGAGACGCAACATTCATGTTGGATTCATCTTGGCTGCGTTAACCTAGCTTCAATTCAGAAAGAGGTACAGATTATGAATAGATTTATTGTGACTACATTTGCGCTGGTTGTAGGGTTTTTCGCGTTGATGCTGAGTTTGCTGCTCGCAATCCCTCTCGCTATTGCGGCGATCATCACTGGCAAACGTATAGAAAAGCAGCTCAAGCGCCACACCTTTACACCAAAAAGCGGCTACGTTATTGAAGGTGAATATGAAGAAAAAACTCAAGCACACTATCGATGAACAACTCTATTCGCGCTCTTTCATTGGCACGGCAAAACTCATTAGAAGCGGGAGGCATTTCCTCCCACTTTTTTGGTATTAGCTAAAGAGTCATGACGACGCGGATGGCAAGCGCAATCAGTACTACGCCCGACAAACGGTCAATCAATACGGCACGCGCGCGCAGTTTATCGAGTAATATTGGGCTAGAAAGAATTAAGGTAATGAACGTATACCAAAGCCCGTCCACTAAAAATGGTGTTAACACAATAATGGCTTTGCTGCTCAGTTCGTTGCCGATGGCGACAAATTGACTGAATAACGCGGTGAAAAATAGCGCGATTTTAGGGCTAAGCAGAGAAATCAATAATCCCTCTTTAGCCGACTGCCACACACTGACCGTCTCACCCGATTCTAATTTAGCCGCCACGCCCCCTTTTGAACGTAATGCATTGATACCCAAATAGGCCAAATACAGCGCACCTGCATAGCCCACTGTTTTAAACAGCAAGGGCGATTTATGCAATACAACCGCTAGGCCAATCAAGGTAATGAAGGCATAGACACCAATACCAAATGCGTGCGCCCACGCCGTTGCAAACCCATTTTTACGCCCACCAGCGAGGCTGTGTTTGGCCACCATCGCTAGGCTTGGCCCTGGCGACATCGCGCCTAAAATACAAATGGTAAATAGTGATAACCAAACGGTGAATGTCATGGATTTCTCGCTGTTGTTTCGGTGATTTAAGGTAATGACGATAACGAAATGACTCGCATAACGCTACCTGAATGTGGCGCTGCCCAAACGGCCTGATGTTACAGCTTAGCCGTTGCACCCAATGGGCATAGGCAAACTGAGATAGATGCATATTATTTCGCTTCAGCGTATGCTAACCGCCAGAACGATATTTGGGAACGGAAGCCGTGAATAAGTTAAAACAAGAGATCACCTTGCTGTCTGGTATTGGACAACTTTCCACCACTTTAATGGGAACAGGGTTATTTATGATCCCAGCGATTGCCGCTGGTATTGCGGGTGAGCTCTCACTGTGGGCATGGCTACTGCTGTTTGTGGCGATTTGCCCGATTGCACTGACGTTCGCCGCTCTGGGTAAGCGTTACCCTAATGCCGGCGGAACCGCCTACTTTGTCCGCCAAGCTTTTAACGCTAAGTTGGAACGCTCGGTTGCTTGGCTTTTTGTCAGCGTGATCCCAGTCGGCGTTCCGGCCGCTGTCGCATTGGCGGCAGGCTTTGCTCAACAACTCCTCCCTGCGCCACTGAACTCGGCGATGATGGCGCAAGTATTAACCGTACTGTTGCTGATTGCGGTCAATTTGGCGGGCACCAAATCTTCCGGGCAGTTACAAACCGTTATTGCGCTGAGCATTTTCGTATTAGTTGGTGCTTTTTTCTGGATAGGCGATGTTGGTGCTGCAGATTTAACCATGCCCACACTCAGCACGGACAGTATTTGGCCAATTGGAGCCGCACTCGGAGTGATGTTCTGGTGTTTTGTTGGCATTGAAGCGTTCGCTCATATGGGAGAAGAGTTTAAAAACCCACAGCGCGATTTTCCGATCGCGATCATTGTCGGCTGCTTTGTGGCTGGAATCACCTATTGGGCATGCTCGGTGGTCATCCTTAAATTTGGTGCGTATGGCAGCGCAGAATTTGATAGCACCTCCATTCCTTGGCTGAGCGAACAAATTTTTGGTAGCAGTTTGGCAACGGTGATAAGCCTTATCGGCTTTTTTGCATGCTTTGCGAGCATCAATTTATACACCCAAAGCTTATCTCGCATGGTGTGGGCACAAGCAAGGCAATATCGACCAGAAAGCGCAATCGCCAGAATTTCAATCCGCGGCGTCCCAGCCAATGCAACCATTGCTGTTGGAGTTGTATTAATGGCTTCTTGCCTGCTTGGTGAATGGTCTGGTCTCAATCTGGAATTTTTCCTAAAACTTGCGAATGGAATCTTTGTCTTAGTTTATCTGTTAGCGATGTTCGCCGCTTATAAATTGCTCAGTGGCATCAACAAACTGTTGGCGGCGATTTCGTTGATCCTCTGCACTGCGGTATTTATCTGCTTAGGCTGGTCAATGCTGTATGCTCTGACTATCTTCATTTTGCTCTCTTTACCTTGGCAACGTTTGGCAAGAAAAAGTCAGCCGAAGCAAGAGCTTTAACTTATCGCTTACCTTGCGGTATTGCCGTGACCACTTAAGTGGGCATCATTCTGCAAATAAAAAATTTTGCCGAAATAAAAGGCTCTCAGTATAGAGAGCCTAAAAAATAGCAAGGAGAGGATATTAAATTTAAGTGCGGATGTGCTTAATCGCGCTATTTAACTCATCGACATTACGTTGCAAATCAACAACGACAGGCCCGAGTTGATTGATGGCAACGTTCATATCACCCGAAAGGGCTTTAATGTTACTGAGATTGCTGGAAATTTCGTCGCTCACAGCCAATTGCTCTTCTGTCGCAGCCGATATCGACGTATTCAATTTATGGATCTCAATCGCCGATCCTTGGATGGTACCAAGCGCTTCGTTCGCCACCGACATATTAGAGCGCGTTGACTGCATTTTATCAGCACTCACCCGGATCGTTTTGGTCGATTGTTCTGCTTTCTCTTGCAGCATCGAAATCATGCTCTCGATCTCACCCGTCGATTGTTGAGTTCGTTGGGCAAGTGAGCGTACTTCATCCGCTACCACCGCAAAACCGCGACCTTGCTCACCCGCACGAGCAGCCTCTATCGCTGCGTTCAACGCCAGTAGGTTGGTTTGTTCAGCAATCGCTTTAATCACATCAAGCACATTACCAACGTTATTAGACTCATTCGCAAGTTGCTGGATGATCTCGGATGTTTTGGTAAATTCACCCTCTAATTCACCGAATTCATGGGTCGTTTTATCAAAGACCTGTTTACTGGTACTGGCTTCTTTTTCCGCGCTGCCCGCATACTCTTCTGCCATGGTGGTGCTTTCCGCCACGCTAGAGAGCGCCGATGTCATCTCTTCCATCGCCGTCGCTGCCATTTCAAGTTCTTGATTTTGCTGATTCGCCACTTTGACGTTTTGTTTGGTGACATCGCTTATCGTTTCAGAGATGGCCGAAATGGTGTGGTTTACCTGGTTTATTTTGCTAATGGTGGTGGCATAACTTCCAAGCACCTTATTAATGGTGCCGCCGATTATACCCAGTTCGTTGTGACTGTTATCGTCAACTCGCAAAGTCAAATCAGAATTTTTGTCTACTTGTTGTAGCAATTTAGCCATGGTATCAATCGGCTTCACTACTTTTCGGTTAACAATGGCATACCCAATAATGGCAATAATAAAAACACTAATTAAGGAGATATTTCCAACCAATACCGTACTTTTTACTTTCTGCGCCGCATCCATGAATTGTTTATTGGTTCGATTTTCTAATTCAATAAAGAACTTATCGATCGGAGCCATGATTTTGGCTTTCTCTTGATGGTATTCATTACTGTGTAAGAGAGAAATCGCCATATTACGGTCTGGCTCTTTTCTAACGGTGTAGTTGCCATTGCTATCAGGATAAAGCCCCTTAACAGCATTCATCGCTTTGACTTCCATGTTCACTAAGCCATCTGAATTAGCTTGAGCTTCTTTGAGCAAACTAAACTCTTGCGGAGTAAAGCCAAGATCCGTCATCATTTGGTTGAGAGAGATATTTTTACCGTCTGCTTTAGGTTTTTGTCCATATTGCAACACAAGGTCCCAATATATCGTGTGATAGTTCTGCGGGCGAGGTTTCTTACCATTACGAATATCAAGAATATCCATGTACATTTTTTCGTATTTTTCATCGCCACTGACCACATAAGTCCGGCCTAACCGAGTTAAGTCATCAGAGCTTTGGCGAAGCTCATCGGCCGCTTGGTAAGATTGATAACGAACTTGAGCCATATGATCAACCTGTTGCATTAGCCCATTGAGCTGTAATACCGTCACAACACTGATGACAATACCGATACCGATGACAGCAAACACGAGCTTCATGGTGTTGTTGATATTCATAAAAGTATCCTTCTTCATTTATCAACGAAATTATTTCTGTTTATTCATTGTTATTATTGCTTTTAGCATAGGATGAGAATGGCCAAAATGTCGAATTTTACGCCACAATTATTGCATCAATTTTAAGCACTATCATACTTCAACTTATTTTTCAGTCGGTACTGGCAACTGAGCCAATACCTCTTTAGCCGCTTCAAAATCAAAATCCTCAATCGCATGCCTCAAACTTTTCTTTTGCTCGTCAGACCATAAATTGCATTGTTTAATTTGGTGGATCATATGAATCGCATCAGCATCGTAGTTTTCAACACATTGCACTAATTGTTGGTAGAGCAACGCAATATCACGGTGCTCTTGCTGCGGATGTAATTGTGTCTGCTCCCAATCTCTTAGCTCATCCAACAAAGTAGACATCAACTTTGATACCGTGTTGAGATCTTGAATGGCGGGTTTCGTATGTCGCTGCACTACCCCTTCCATCTCGTTGGCTAGCTGTGCAATAGGCTCAATCCCTAGATTAGCCGCTGAACCTTTTAGGGTGTGCATCACTCGCTCTGCCTCTTCCCACTGCCCCTTATCAATCAATTTAGGGAATGCGGCTATTTCTTGCTGCTGGCTGGCAAGGAAGTGATCCAATATTTCAAAGTATCGCTGCGCATTGCCACCAATTCGGAAAATCGCTTGCTCCACATCAATACCCGTCAATTCTGGGTAGCCAGTGCTCGGTTTCACTTTATCCGGTAATACCGTAGAGAGTACTGGCGTGGTTTCATTAGCCTTTAAATATTTGCGCAGCACCTGATATAAGCGCTGTACATCAATTGGTTTCGCCACATGATCATTCATACCTGCATTTAAACAGTGCTCGACATCTGAAGACATCGCATTGGCGGTCATTGCAACAATCGGTAGCGTTTTCCACTCCTCATGCTGGCGGATCTCTTTCGTCGCACTGATACCATCCATAATGGGCATCTGCATATCCATCAGCACTAAATCAAAAGCTTCTTGCTGCAATTTCGTCAAAGCTTCTTGTCCATTATTAGCAAGAACAATGCTCAATTGAGTACTTTCTAACAGGCCGAAAGCCACCTCTTGGTTCACTTCGTTATCTTCTACCAAAAGCACTTTTTGCCCAATAAATGTTGGCCTTGTATCATGATCAAGATACTCATGGCTCTGCCTTAATTGCTCGATGCCGTAGCTGTCCATAATGGCATCAAGGAGATTTGATGGGTTCACAGGTTTCACAATCAAGGCATCGACTAATTTACTGTTTTCTCCCACCAAGGAAATTTCTCGGCCGTAAGCCGTGACGAGGAATCGTTTAGTGTTATCAAAAACACCCAATGGTTTCATTCTCTGCAGCAACTCTATGCCATTCATACCCGGCATATTCCAATCAATAAACAGCATATCAAAATGCGTATTGCGAATTTCATCGAGCGCCTCAAAACCGTTACTGACTGACTTCGCTTCAAAATGCATCGCATTGAGCAACGTCATTAAAATATTGCGTGCCGAGTCATTATCATCGACTACCAACGCACGTTTGCCTGCTAGAGCGCTGAGTGGCTTAGCAATATCGCGCATTTTGGCTTCTTGCAGCCCACACTCAACCGTGAATTCAAAGGTGGATCCTGACCCTTCTTCACTGTGAACTTGAATGTCGCCCCCCATCAATCCGACTAGCTGTTTACTAATGCTAAGCCCCAAGCCCGTGCCTCCATATTGGCGAGTAATGCTATTATCAGCTTGAGAAAATGCAGAGAATAGAGTGGCTACGTTAGATTCAGCAATGCCAATACCTGTATCAGAAACGGTAAATTTCAAGGTCACGTTAGCGTCGTTTTGCCCCACGACTCGTGCCGAAACGATGATCTCCCCTTGTTCGGTAAATTTCACCGCATTGCCACATAAGTTAACGAGAACTTGCCCCAAACGCAGCGGGTCGCCCACCAAGCCCACTGGAATATGTGGGTCGATATCTAATAAAAACTCGATGTTTTTCTCTTGGGCTTTTAGCGAAATTAAGGTGGTGAGGTTATCCAATACCTCATCAAGGCTAAAATCAATGTGCTCAACATTCAGCTTGCCCGCCTCTATTTTGGAAAAATCCAAAATGTCGTTAATGATGCCAAGTAAGTTTTTCGCCGATTCATTAATCCGTGAAATGTATTTTTGTTGCGTAGGATTGAGCTCGGTATTGAGCGCTAGATGGGCCATGCCCAAAATGGCATTCATTGGTGTACGGATCTCGTGGCTCATGTTCGCGAGGAAATCGCCTTTGGCTTGGCTCATGGCATCCGCGGTCTCTTTAGCTTCTCTTAATTGCTCTTCCATCTGCTTGCGATCGGTTAAATCAAGCAAAATTCCGACAATTCCAGAAACTTCACCACGATTATTTTGGAAAGAAGCTTCGTATACCAACATCTCTCTTTTGTGGTGCGAAGCGTCATAGAGAGACAATTCGTAATCTTGCGAAGACTGCTCCTCTCCAAGCCTTTTATGTACTTGGGCAAAAATGGTCGCCGTTTCATTTTGAAAGATATCTTGCGGCGATTTACCGATAATTTGCTCGGCCGACAGGCCAACTAAATCCATAAACTTAGCGTTAATGGTGAGATACGTACCCGAGGCCGACAAGCAATACATGGGGTTCGGCGTCGCATCGAGGATCTCTTGATTCAGTTGAGATTGTTCGAGTACTTTCTGCTCGGCTCGTCGCTGAATTTCAATGTTTTGGCTCAATTGAATACTGACCGATAAGTCATCCAACATTTGCGATAACCACTGGAATTGCAAACTCGACAACGACCCGATAGTACCCAGCTCGAGTAAAGCGACAGGATGCTGATTGACGTGCAGCGGCAAATAATACACTTCGTTAATGACTAACTTGCCACCGTTAAATTCAATGTGACAGTTGCCATCGAGTGCTTTCATCGCATAGGGCTGACCGCTGAGCAACACGCTGAGCTGCGTCGATGATGGATCGGTGTATTCTCTGGCCGAATGCTCACCATAACCCACCCCAGCCACTCGTTTTAATACGCCCTCTTGATAGATGTACATGCCAACCATTTCCAAAGGAAATTGATGCAGTAAGAATTGCGTAACTTCATTACACAAACGGTCCGTAGAATCGTTTTTGCGTAGGATGATATTGAAATCTTTAAGTAAAGTATTTTGGCTAAGCTGCTCAGCGATATGATGAAACACCACATTCAAACTGTCGATAAAATGTTGCAGCTCTGCATAGGCGGTTTGAGTGATCGTAAAAGCGTAATCTTCCCGTTTGACTTGAGTCACAACCGTTTTGAGTAGCTGACTTAACGGATTGATGTAAAGACGCCACAGCAGAACAAAGGAGACGATGATCACGCTGAGTAAGGTTAATACTAACGCCAAGTTTATCCATTCATAACGCAGCGCTTCGCTATCGGCACGTTGAATGTTTTGCTCCATGCGTTGCATGATCGATTGATGCGCAGAACCAATCGCCTGCATAATTTTCGCCTTTTCCGCGAAGTATTGGTCACCATAGAGAATAGCCCGAGCCAATTCCAGATCCGGCTCACCTGTGTCGACAAATTCGCCTTGGCTATTCTTTTTCCATCCTTTGATGGCCATGAAGGCTTCTCTTTCGAGTGACACCAGTGAATCAGACAACGTAAGCGCATTTTTGAGCTCTAAAAACTCCACCGATTCAATGCCCGAAAGACGCATTCTATCGAGTAACGAAGGGTTGTCTGGTGCGCCACCCAGTGAACGGGCAAGTAGTTTGTTTTGTGCAACGACATCCCAAAATTCGTACTCATTCCCTTTCGGTAAAGGCACCGAACCATTTCTGACGCTCAGTACATAATTAAAAAGGTTGAGCCACTTTTCATCGCCCGTCGAAGCGTAGGCCCGGGCAAATTTGGTTAAGTGATCTGAACTCTGCTTCAACTCTTGTGACAGACGATAGAAACGGTAAAGTTCGTCGTTCAGTTGTCGGCTCTCCGTTCTCAGAGCGGCTACTTTGTCTGTGATACTAAACATCGCAATGGAACATAATCCCATAGCAATAAATAAGACGGTGAATAAAGTTCGGATGGATCGCATGTGAAGCGCCTTCTTAATAATTTTCTCACTCTACTAACGCTGAGATTAGCTATAGTTATTGATAAGTTTAGACTTAAACCCAACCTTCGCCGCTCAATTGCTATTTTTTATTAGGAAAGACTCATGCCCATCGAAAACTTGGACAATTGTACCGTGTTAATCGTCGATGATTCGCCAGATAACCTTGCATTTATGTCACAGGGGTTGGCTAACCGATATCATGTCAAGGCCGCTAAATCAGGCCCGATGGCGCTCAGTATCTTAGACAAGTTTTCTATTGACCTAGTGTTGCTCGATATTGTGATGCCGGAAATGTCAGGTTTTGAAGTCATACAAAAAATCATGGCAAACCCTAACACCCAAGACATCCCTGTGATTTTTCTGACCGCAAAAGATAACCCCGAAGATCAAAAACTGGGGTTTGAGTTAGGTGCGGTTGACTATGTATACAAACCCGTAAGCGTACCGTTGCTAAGAGCCAGAGTAGATACTCACCTGCAAAACAAAATTTCAAAAGACATACTGAAGAACCAAAATGGCTACTTGGAAAAAGAGGTGATCAAACGTTCAAATGAATTGGATAAAATGCAAGACGCGGTCGTGTATGCTCTCGCCAGCCTCGCTGAAACCAGAGACCCCGATACTGGTAACCATATCCTGCGAACACAACATTACGTCAAAGCGTTAGCCGAGCAACTGGCTAAGCTGCCAAAATATCAACAAAAGCTAACGCCGAATGTTATTAATACCTACTTTAAAGCCGCCCCTTTACACGATATTGGTAAAGTGGGCATCGCCGACAACATACTATTAAAACCAGGAAAACTGGACAGTGATGAGTTTGAGATCATGAAAGGCCATGCCAGCTTAGGGCTACGTGCGCTAGAAAAAGCGGAAAAGATGTCAGGCGCGAAAAATGACCTTATCGATATGGCGAAAGAGATCGCCCATGGGCACCATGAAAAATGGGATGGCTCTGGCTATCCTAACGGTTTACAAGGTGATGCTATACCGCTCAGCGCACGGTTAATGGCTGTCGCTGATGTTTATGACGCTCTGATTTGCCGACGCATCTATAAGGAGCCGATGCCTCACGCCGATGCGAAAGGGATTATTTTGGACGGAAGAGGAAGCCATTTTGACCCTGAAGTCATTGATGCCTTCTTGGCAATAGAAGAGCGCTTTATTTCGATTGCCCATGAATACGCCGACGATTGATATCTTGGTAAGCAACGTATTATTAAACAAAAAGATAAACGTATGAAGGTAACCTTTCGCCCCGCAAGTGACAGCGATTATCAATTTGCTTTTGATCTAAAAAAAGTCGCAGAAATGGATGGTATTACGGCGATATTTGGCTGGGATGAAGAGTTGCAGCAAGTGCTGCATCGCCAAGAATGGCATTCTGGTCTACCAACGATCATCTGCGCTGATGGCCAACCGATTGGCACTTATTTACTGCAGAGCAAGCATGAAACGCTCTACTTCTCACGCTTTTTTATTCTGCCAGATTTTCAAAATAGAGGGGTGGGTAGCCAAGTGTTACAACTGGTCGTCAACCAAGCCAATCTGACTCAATACCCATGTAAGCTCTGTTATTTGCAAGGTAGCCCCGTCGGTGCTTTGTATCAGCGATTTGGGTTTACGCACTACCAAATGGACGATGAGTTTTCTCATATGCATTTCATTCCAACGCCCAAAGGCCAATAGCTCAGTACCCTTTGTGCTATCTTGAATTAAGGTTAGCGATCGGCAAACAGCCTACGCGGCGAGAAAATAAGCTTCATCATTAACGCCAGCCCACCTGTAGCACAACAAAATGGTTACATTTGTTT
>NZ_NDIO01000193.1:0-32237 GCF_002241085.1 Vibrio sp. V03_P4A6T147 | reverse complement strand
GCCCAGAGGCGGCCTTTTAGCTAGTTTGTGAAACAAAATGCTGTTACTTAGCCTGTGTTACGCATTCCTGCTGCAATACCCGCGATAGTCACCATTAAGGCTTCTTCTAACTCTGCTGGTGCGGTTTCGGTTTGGCGAGTGCGGTACAACAGCTCTGCTTGCAGCATATTTAATGGCTCAACATAGATATTGCGCAAACGGATTGACTCTTGACCCCAAGGATCGCTTTGCATCAAGTTCTCATTGTTTTCTACATTTAACACCGCTTTGATGTCTTTCTGTAATTGAGAACGCAAACGCTCACCGAGCGGGCGTAACGATTCATCGACTAAGCGTTCATCGTAATAGCGTGAGATTTCAATGTTGCACTTGGAGTAAACCATCTCTAGCATGCCCAAACGCGTTGAGAAAAATGGCCATTCACGGCACATCTCTTCCAGCAGTGCTTGGTGTCCTTTATCGATAGAAAACTGAATTGCTTCTCCCGCACCTAGCCAGGCTGGTAGCACGAGGCGGTTTTGGCTCCAAGAGAAGATCCACGGGATTGCACGTAAGCTTTCGACCCCACCATTAGGGTTGCGTTTAGCCGGACGTGAACCGAGCGGTAATTTACCCAGCTCTAGCTCTGGCGTTGCTTGGCGGAAGTACGGGACAAAGTCCGGCTCGCCGCGAACAATATGGCGATACGCTTCGCAAGAGACCTCAGACAATACCTCCATTAAGTCGCGCCAATCTTGTTTTGGCTCTGGTGGTGGCAGCAGGTTCGCTTCTAAAATGGCGCTGGCGTACATCGTAAAACTATTGACCGCTACTTCTGGTAGACCAAGTTTAAAGCGGATCATTTCGCCTTGCTCCGTCACACGCAAGCCACCTTTTAAACTTTTGGGTGGTTGTGAAAGCAGTGCCGCATGTGCTGGAGCGCCCCCACGACCAATGGTGCCGCCACGTCCATGGAATAGTGTCAGTTCAATTCCGGCCTCTTCACTGATATTAACCAAAGCTTCCATTGCGCTGTATTGCGCCCAACCGGCGGACATTACACCTGCATCTTTAGCGGAATCAGAGTAACCAATCATCACCATCTGGTGGTTTTGAATAAAGCCACGATAGAGATCAATGCCCATTAGTTGGCGGATCACCGTTTCTGCGTTGTTTAAATCATCCAAAGTTTCGAACAGTGGACAAACGTCCATGCGGTAAGGGCAACCACATTCTTGCAACAATAGATGTACGGCAAGTACATCTGATGCGGTACGAGCCATCGAAATCACATAAGCACCAAAGGCTTCGCGAGGCTGAGAAGCAACGATTTTACAGGTGTCGATCACCTCTTGTACCGCTTCTGAAGGCTGCCAGTCACGAGGTAACAAAGGACGTTTTGAGCTCAACTCATTGGTGAGAAACGCAATTTTGTCTTGCTCGCTCCACTGGTCATAATCACCAATGCCTAAATAACGGGTGAGCTCGGAGATCACATCAGAGTGACGAGTGCTCTCTTGGCGAATGTCCAAACGTACAAGATGCACACCAAACGCTTTAATCCGGCGCAGAGTATCAAGCAGCGAGCCATCGGCAATGACGCCCATGCCGCATTGATGTAAAGATTGGTAGCAGGCATAAAGCGGTTCCCACAACTGTGCGATATTTTGCAGTGGTGCTTTGCGTGCCAGTTGTTGGCCATTGATCTTGGCATCCAACACTTCCAGTGTTTCGTTGAGCAGTTCACGCAGGCGTTTGAGAATGGCGCGATAAGGTTCGTGTTCATCTATGCCAGCCAGATCGCGTAGCGCGTCACTGCATTTGGTCATCGACAATTCGCTGACCAGCTCATTGATATCACCTAGGTAGAGATCGGCCGCTTTCCAGCGAGAAAGCAGCATTACTTCACGGGTGATTTTATGAGTCACAAAGGGGTTACCATCACGGTCGCCGCCCATCCACGAAGAGAAATGCACAGGGCGTGCATCAATTGGTAGTCCTTCACCTAAGTAGTTGGTGAGGTGCTCATCAAATTCACGAAGAAAATCAGGCACGGCTTGCCATAGAGAATTTTCCACCACCGCAAAGCCCCATTTTGCTTCATCCAGTGGCGTAGGGCGCTGCTTACGAATCACATCTGAATGCCAGCTTTGCGCGATCAACTGTTCTAAACGGCGTTCGGTTTTTTGGCGCTCTTTAAATGAAAGGTCACTGAGTTCAAGCTTGGAGAGACACTCGTTAATTTTCACCAGCTTGTTGATCATCGTGCGGCGTGTAATTTCGGTTGGGTGAGCCGTTAGCACTAACTCGATATTGAGATCGCGTACCGCTTGAGCAGCATCCAATTTACTGATTTTATTTTGATTCAGTTTAGTAAACAGTAAATTAATCGCATCAGGCTCACACACATGTTCTTCACAGTGACGTGAAATGGTGTGGTACTGCTCGGCCATGTTGGTTAAGTTAAGAAATTGGTTGAATGCCCGCGCTACTGGGGTGAGCTGTTCGTTGGGAAGGTTTTTGATCTCTTCAACCAAGCTGTCTCGGTCGGCTTGATTGCCATTACGGGCTGATTTTGAAAGTTTTCGGATGGTTTCCACTTTCTCTAAGATAACGTCACCATGGGCGTCCTGAATGGTGTTGCCCAGCAAACGGCCAAGCATGCTCACGTTACTTTTGAGCGCAGCGTATTTTTCGTTCATTGTCATCCTGCCTTGTAAAAAAATTACATCCATTGTTCCTTGCTAAGTACACAATCTAGCGAAAAGATCCCTGTAGAGTCAAATAAAGCCGACTATTTTTACGATTATTGCTGAATGTTATTGAACGTGATCATTTGGTGAATAATTGGCGTAAATTACTGAAATTTTATTACAAAAATGCCCGACCGTAGAAACGCTGTCAGGCATTTATCGCTTGAGTAAGCTTGGTAGGCTAGAAGCAGTATTTATACATTGCTTTGGACAAAATCGAGATGGTTGGATCAATAAATTCAAACGCTAGGAATTCATCCGGTTGATGCGCTTGATCGATCGAACCCGGGCCGAGTACCAGTGTTGGGCATAATTGTTGTAAGAACGGTGCTTCAGTACAGTAATTCACGGTTTGTGAAGCGGTATTGCAAATCTCTTCAATGTTGCCAATAAAGGGGTGATCATGCTGACATTCATAACCCGGAATCGCATCATGCAGCGCGGTAATCTCAATGCGGCCGGGCCATTTTGCACTGACTTCATTCAGTGCATTGCGCAGCAAGTTATCGAGCCCATCTAGACTCATGCCGGGCAGCGGGCGCACATCGTAATGCAATTCGCAGCAGCCACAAATGCGGTTTGGACTATCGCCACCGTGGATATGGCCGAGGTTCAAAGTGGGGTGAGGAATGGCAAAGCCTGGGTGATGGTACTCTTTGATCAATTTGTCGCGCAGTTGCATTAACGCGAACAGCACTTCATGCATGATTTCGATGGCATTTACGCCCAGAGCAGGATCAGACGAGTGGCCCGATTTTCCTGTCACTCGAATAGCGTTGGCTACGTGGCCTTTATGGCCGCGGATGGGCACAAGGCTAGTCGGCTCACCAATAATGCAGTAATCCGGTTGAAATGGTGCATGTTCAGTGAAATGACGTGCGCCGAGCATGGTGGTTTCTTCATCACAGGTCGCCAACACATACAGCGGTTTACTCTGTTTACTCCAATCGACTTTTTTCACCGCTTCGTAGATAAAAGCAAAAAAGCCTTTCATGTCTGCCGTGCCTAAGCCATAGAAACGATCATTGGCTTGCGTTAACGCGTGTGGTTCAAAATTCCAACGTCCTTCGTCAAATGGAACGGTATCACTGTGCCCCGCGAGCAGTAGGCCACCTTCGCCGCACCCTTTCTTCGCCACTAAATTGTATTTTCCCGGCGCGACTTCAATGGTGTCGACTACAAACCCTAAGCTGGAAAACCAGCTTGCCAATTTATCAATCACACTCTGGTTACCTTCGTCCCAACGAGCATCTGTGGAGCTGATGGAAGAGGTCGAAATCAGACCTTGGTAAACCTCAAGAAAACTGGGTAATTGCATATTATCTTTGCTCCTAGTATTGACAGAGTAATTGCGAGAAGGTAAAACACATATTAAATCACTTTGTGTGAATAAAAAACCGAGTTAAGTGTCTTTTTTGAAATTTATAGTCATTTTTAGATTGTCTTGTTTACTTTGAAATTGGATGTCACGAGATGTTAAAAACCACAATTATCGGAGCTAGCGGTTATACCGGCGCTGAGTTGGCGTATATGGTGCAAAAACACCCACAACTCACGCTATCAGGTTTATACGTTTCCGCCAATAGCCTAGATGCTGGAAAACCAATGGCTGAGCTGCATGGCAAACTCTCCGGTATTGTCGACATGCAGGTACAACCATTAGTGGATCCGGTGAGCGTTGCAAGCCAATGTGATGTGGTGTTTTTAGCTACGGCTCATGAGGTGAGCCATGATCTCGCGCCTATTTTTCTTGCGCAAAATTGTCAAGTTTTCGACCTTTCTGGTGCTTTTCGCGTCAAAGGTGATGATTTTTACCAAAATTACTATGGTTTTAAACATCAACACCCTAAATGGTTAGAAAACGCGGTTTATGGACTGGCGGAATGGAATTATGAGGCAATTAAGCGGAGCCAATTGATCGCCGTTGCAGGTTGCTATCCAACCGCATCGCAACTTGCGATAAAGCCTTTGGTTGAAGCGGGTTTGTTAGATACAACTCAATGGCCGGTGATTAATGCCACCAGCGGTGTCACTGGCGCGGGCAGAAAAGCGACATTAACCAACAGTTTTTGTGAAGTGAGCTTACAGCCATACGGCGTGTTTACTCATCGCCACCAACCTGAAATCGTCGCCCATTTAGGATGTGATGTGATTTTTACGCCTCACTTAGGGAATTTCAAACGCGGTATTTTGGCCACCGTGACGATGAAGCTTGCATCAGGTATTTCAGAGCAACAAGTCAGCCATGCTTTTGAGAAGGCGTACGCTAACAAACCAGCGGTTCGGCTCAAATCAACCTTGCCGAGCATCAAAGATGTTGAATTTACGCCATTTTGCGACCTCGGTTGGCGAGTGCAAGGTGAGCATATTATCGTCGTGTCCGCGATCGATAATTTATTAAAGGGGGCATCGAGCCAAGCGATGCAGTGTTTAAATATTCATTACGGTTTTTCTGAGCTAACGGCTTTGGTGTAACGCACCAAGCGTAAGGGTTAAATATGACAGATACAAAGCAAAATCCATTAGTGATTAAGTTAGGCGGCGCGGCGCTGTCTTGTTCTGAAACGCTAAGCAAACTGTTTGGCGCAATCGCACTGTATCAAGCCCAAGCTCAGCGACGAATTGTCATCGTGCACGGGGGCGGTTATCTCGTCGATGACCTGATGGCGAAATTACAACTAAAAACCGTGAAGAAAGAAGGTTTGCGTGTCACGCCTTATGACCAAATTCCGCTGATTGCAGGCGCGCTGGCTGGGACAGCCAACAAAATGCTGCAAGGGCAAGCGATTAAAGATGGCTTAAATGCGGTTGGTTTATCGCTCGCTGATGGCGGGCTATGCAAAGTCGAAGAGTTGGATCCAGAACTCGGCGCAGTGGGCAAGGCTTCTCCTGGTGATTCACAAATCGTGCAAGCGATTTTAGCCGCTGGTGGTTTGCCTATTATCAGCTCGATTGGCCTGACTGCTGATGGCCAAATGATGAATGTCAACGCCGATCAAGCAGCCGTTGCAGTGGCTGGCGCATTGGACGCAGAGCTCGTTCTGCTTTCCGATGTGAGCGGTGTGCTGGATGGCAAAGGCCATTTGTTGTCGAGCCTCACTGAGCAGCAGGCCAATGCGCTGATTAAAGGCAAAGTGATCACGGATGGCATGATTGTCAAAGTGAAAGCGGCGCTGGAAGCGGCAAATGATTTAGGTCGCCCGATTGAAGTGGCGACATGGCGTTACCCAGATAAGCTCAGCAAATTGTTTGCGGGCGAAAGTATCGGGACCCAATTTTTACCTCAATAAACGCATTTAATCAGTTGTTGATAACAGCTGTAAGTAATTAATCACCCAGAGCACTGACCGCCAAGCGCAGCGCCGGGAAATGGAGAAAGTAAGATGAGCAAGGTTCAAGTCAATAAAGTCGTTGTCGCATATTCTGGCGGTCTAGATACATCGGTGATCATTCCGTGGTTAAAAGAAAACTACGATTGTGAAGTGGTTGCCTTTGTTGCCGATGTCGGCCAAGGTGAAGAAGAATTGGTCGGCATTGAAGAGAAAGCGAAAGCGTCTGGCGCGTCAGAGTGTTATGTGGTCGATCTTAAAGAAGAGATGGTCGCTGAATACATCTACCCAACACTAAAAACAGGCGCTTATTACGAAGGTAAATACCTACTTGGGACGTCAATGGCTCGCCCAATCATTGCCAAAGCGCAAGTTGAAGTAGCGCGTAAAGTGGGTGCCGATGCGCTGTGTCACGGCTGTACGGGGAAAGGTAATGACCAAGTGCGTTTTGAAGGTGCGTTTGCAGCCCTAGCGCCTGATTTACATGTGATTGCCCCTTGGCGTGAGTGGGACATCGTGAGTCGTGAAGAGTGTCTTGATTTCCTTGCTGAGCGTAACATTCCTTGCGCCGCTTCATTGACGAAAATTTACTCGCGTGATGCGAACGCGTGGCACATTTCGACCGAAGGAGGCGTGCTTGAGAGTACTTGGAACGCCCCTAATGAGGATTGCTGGGTATGGACTGTGGATCCAGAGCAAGCGCCAAATGAGCCAGAGTTTGTCACATTGCAGGTCGCGAAAGGCGAAGTTGTTGGCGTCGATGGTGAACTGATGACGCCTTACAACGCACTCGTTTACCTTAATGAGAAAGGCTCTAAACACGGCGTTGGTCGTATCGACATCGTCGAAAACCGTTTGGTTGGTATGAAGTCTCGTGGTTGTTATGAAACCCCAGGAGGCACCATCATGATGGAAGCGTTGCGTGCTGTTGAGCAGTTAGTGCTCGATAAAGCCTCATTCGAATTTCGTGAAGAACTGGGTGTCAAAGCGTCGCATCTTGTATACGATGGCCGTTGGTTCACTCCGCTGCGTAAATCCATCATGGCTGCAGCCGATGAGCTGGCACAGGACGTTAATGGTGAAGTGGTTGTGAAGCTTTACAAAGGGCAAGCGACAGTGACGCAAAAACGTTCGGAAAACAGCTTGTACTCGGAAGAGTTTGCGACCTTTGGTGAAGATGTTGTGTATGACCAAAGCCACGCAGGCGGCTTCATTCGTCTCTATTCGTTGGCAAGCCGGATCAGAGCGTTGAACGAAGCGAAGAAGAATAAAGCCTAGGTTAACACCCAAGGTAGAGACACAAAAATAACAATAAAAGATCGCTCTAGTAGCGATCTTTATTATAAAAATGATTGAGCAATTTGATGTGGTCACGCTCAGTCGCGACCTAAGAGCAGGAGATACGCAATGGCATTATGGGGCGGTAGATTTACCCAAGCAGCAGACACGAGGTTCAAAGAGTTCAACGATTCACTTCGCTTTGATTACCGATTGGCTGAACAAGACATTGTGGGCTCTATAGCATGGTCAAAGGCGTTGGTGTCAGTGAATGTTTTGGGCGAAGAGGAGCAGCAAAAACTAGAACTTGCGCTCAACGAACTCAAACTGGAAGTGATGGAAGATCCTGAGCAGATCTTACGCTCTGATGCAGAAGATATTCACTCTTGGGTTGAGCAGCAGTTGATCAGTAAAGTGGGTGATTTAGGCAAAAAGCTGCACACTGGGCGCTCTCGTAATGACCAAGTCGCGACCGATTTAAAATTGTGGTGCCGCCAGCAGGGTCAGCAATTACTGTTGGGGTTAGATCGCCTGCAAACGAAATTAGTGTCGGTTGCTCAGCAGCACCAAGCGACGGTTTTGCCCGGTTATACCCACCTGCAACGTGCGCAACCAGTGACCTTTGCGCATTGGTGTTTGGCCTATGTTGAAATGTTTGAGCGTGATTACTCTCGTTTAAATGATGCGATTAAGCGCCTTGATACTTGTCCGCTTGGCTCCGGCGCGCTGGCAGGTACGGCCTATCCGATTGATCGTGAACAGCTTGCTCATCATTTAGGGTTTCGCCGTGCCACGCGTAACTCGCTCGATTCAGTATCCGACCGAGATCACGTGATGGAATTGATGTCGGTGGCGTCGATCTCGATGCTGCATTTATCGCGCTTGGCGGAAGATATGATCTTCTACAACTCGGGTGAGTCTGGTTTTATCGAACTGGCTGACACCGTGACTTCGGGTTCATCCTTGATGCCGCAAAAGAAAAACCCTGATGCATTAGAGCTGATCCGTGGCAAAACTGGCCGTGTTTATGGCTCGCTTGCGGGCATGATGATGACGGTCAAAGCCTTACCACTGGCTTATAACAAAGATATGCAAGAAGACAAAGAAGGGCTGTTTGACGCGCTGGATACTTGGAACGACTGCATGGAAATGGCTGCGCTTTGCTTTGATGGCATCAAAATTAAAACCGAACGGACTTTAGAAGCGGCCAAACAAGGCTATGCCAATGCTACCGAATTAGCTGATTATTTAGTCGCCAAAGGGATCCCTTTCCGTGAAGCGCACCATATTGTGGGCGTAGCGGTGGTTGGCGCGATTGCGAAAGGGTGTGCGCTTGAAGAACTGACCCTTGCCGAGCTTAAAGAGTTTTCGTCGGTCATTGAAGATGATGTTTATGCGATCCTCACCATTGAATCTTGCTTAGAAAAACGCAGCGCTTTAGGTGGCGTTTCGCCAAAACAAGTGGCCTATGCGGTTGATCAAGCTAAAGCGCGTTTAGACAAACGTGACACCACGGCGGTGAAAGTTCGTCCTGCCCGTTTGACGGATATTGAAACGCTAGAAAGTATGGTCACTTATTGGGCGAATATGGGAGAAAATCTGCCTCGTTCACGCAATGAGTTGGTGCGCGATATTGGTTCATTTGCCGTGGCGGAACACCATGGTGAAGTGACGGGATGCGCCTCGTTATATGTCTATGACTCTGGGTTGGCTGAAATTCGTTCGCTTGGTGTAGAAGCAGGTTGGCAAGGTCAAGGACAAGGAAAAGCGATCGTCTCGTATTTGGTGAATAAAGCGCGGCAAATGGCGATTAAGAAAGTGTTTGTTCTGACTCGAACGCCAGAGTTTTTCATGAAGCATGATTTTATTCCAACCTCAAAAAGCTTACTGCCAGAGAAAGTGCTCAAAGATTGTGAACAATGCCCACGGCAGCACGCTTGTGATGAAGTGGCGCTTGAGATCAATTTGGTTGAGCAGATCATCAAGCGAGTCAACGTCGCTTAATACGTTGATTACAAACGCGATCATTGCCGTTAATGAGGCCTTGGAAAAAGATCTCAAAAAGATCGAATGATCACGGAACAATTTAAGAAAAGCGTGGTCTATAACTGTACCACTGCTTTTTCTTAGAAGAATCTAAGAAGGCCCCAAACCTACTATTGGTTCTGGGGCTTTTTCTTTTGTGCTCTTTGGCTTTTTATTTGTCGCGCCCTTGCCGCTTACGCCAAGGGAGTACCACAAACTTCATCCACAGATGTAAAAACAGCAAACCGTTAAAGGCAAAGCCCGCTATTAGCAAGCTGATCGATTCAATGGTTTTAGGGTTCTCCCTGCATAACCACCACCACACAAGCCAGCACCCAACTGACAAAACAGTGAGCTGATCCATACAACGTTGGCAGCGGCCGATTTTTTTCCAAAACCACGAAGATTGGCAGTTATTGCAAGGCATAAGCGCGTTCATTAAAGAGAAAATAACGGCAGTATAACGTGCGCGAAGGTGTGAGTCTAAGGCGCGGCTGAAACTAAAGCGTATAAAAAACGGCCGCACAAGGGCGACCGCATGAATGGATGTTGAAAATTAACAGCCCGGACCGCAGTCCATGCAATGCTTTATCATCTCAGGGCCTAAATGCAGTTTAGCGTTTAGATCACGCAGCGCGGTGCGCACGCCTTCTTCAATTACGGGGTGATAAAAAGGCATATCCAACATCTGTGAAATCGTCATCTGATTTTGATGTGCCCACGCCAGCAAATGAGCCAAGTGCTCCGCATTCGGCCCCATCATTTCAGCGCCTAAAAATCGCCCTGTTCCTTGTTCGCCATACACATGCAATAACCCTTTATTGCGCAGCATGACGCGTGAACGGCCTTGATTTTCAAACGACACAGTACCGATAGCAAAACAGCCACAATTTCCCAAACGAGTGGTTAGCTGTTTGTAGGATTCACCGACCATCGCAATTTGTGGGTCTGAAAAAACCGCTGAGATAGAGGAACGACGAAGCCCGGCACGAATATCTGGGTAGCGGCCAGCGTTATCCCCTGCAATACGACCTTGATCGGCTGCTTCATGAAGCAGGGGCAGTTGATTACTGGCATCACCAGCAATGAAAATACTGTCTACAGAGGTTTGCAGCGTATAGTGATCGGCCGTTGGTACGCCGCGCGCATCAAGGGCTACATCGGTATTTTCAAGTGCCAATTTATCTACGTTCGGGCGACGACCGGTTGCCGCCAACACATAGTCAACGACAAATGTCTCGAGCTGCCCTTCACGGTTGATGAATTGGATTTCAACTTTGTCGTTTTGGCCTGTTGGAGAAGCAATGCGTTTCATGCTTTCCACTTTAACGTCAGCGTCTAAATAGAATTCTTCCTTAAACGTTTTATCAGCGTAAGCCATCACATCAGGGTCGGTTAATGGGCCAACTTGTCCACCAATGCCGAACAGCTTTACTTTCACCCCTAAACGATGCAAGGCTTGGCCTAGTTCTAAGCCAATAACTCCCGGGCCAAATACGGCAACAGATTCGGGTAAGTCGTCCCACTCAAATAGGTCATCATTAATGATTAAGCGATCGCCAAGTTCATGCCATACCGCGGGGTAGGCTGGGCGAGAACCGGTAGCAATCACGATCCGCTTGGCGCTGATTCGTGTATGGTTGTCGACCTGTAGGGTGTGGTTGTCGATAAATTGGGCGTAGCCTGAGATTTTGTCTTCAGCGGGGATCTCCTCAACGCCTTCAAGCACAAATCCGACAAAGCGGTCACGTTCACGTTTTACCCGCGCCATCACTTCACGTCCATTAATGACAATTTCACCTTGAGGATGAACACCAAAAGCAGGAGCTTTGTGGATGTGATGGACGCTTTCAGCGGCCGCAATCAGTAACTTAGATGGCATGCAGCCGACGCGAGCGCATGTGGTTCCGTATGGGCCACCTTCGATCATGACGACACTATTCGTATGTGCTTTTGCTGCACGATAAGCGCCGAGTCCTGCGGTCCCACCACCAATAATGGCTACATCAACGTTTAACTGTTTCATCATCGCTTTCTCTAAATTTGGAATGTGGATAGTCGATGGCAACATTTAATAATGCTGTCATTGAGTCTAAATGAGGAGGATGCCCTAGGAAGATTTTCCTAGGGCAGGCGTGATTAGCCCAGGTAAGCTTCTAGCTCTTCGCTGCCGCCGATGTGTTTACCACCAACGAAAACTTGCGGAACGGTGGTACGGCCTGTGATAGCTCGTAAGCTCACTGTGGTTGCATCTTTACCCAATACCACTTCTTCATATTGAAGACCGTGGTCAATCAAGAGTTGTTTTGCTTTAGTGCAGAATGGGCAACCTGGTTTAGTAAATACGGTAACCGATTCTTGTGTTTTATAGTTAGGTGCAATGTATTTCAGCATGGTGTCAGCATCTGATACTTTGAACGGGTCACCCGGTTCATCAGCTTCGATAAACATTTTTTCGATGATGCCATCTTTGACTAGCATGCTGTAACGCCATGAACGTTTGCCAAAACCGATTTGGCTTTTATCAACTAACATACCCATGCCGTCAGTAAATTCGCCATTGCCATCAGGAATGAAAGTAATATTCTCTGCTTCTTGGTCTGCTTTCCAAGCATTCATCACAAAGGTATCGTTCACCGAAACACATAGGATGTCATCAACGCCATGCTCTTTAAACACCGGGTACAGTTCGTTGTAACGCGGCAAGTGGCTTGATGAACAGGTTGGGGTGAAGGCACCTGGCAAGCTAAATACGATAACGGTTTTACCTTTGAATAATTGATCTGTTGTGAGATTAACCCAAGCATCACCTTGACGAGTAGGGAAAGTGACTTGTGGTACCGCTTGGCCTTCTTTAGATACTAACATTCTATTTTCCTTGTGATTTTCTAAGTTAGGTTATGATTTTAAGAGCCGCTGCTCTCATTTGTTGAAGCCATTATGGAAGAAAACCTTTGATAGCTCCAATCGTTTGATGCTATGGTTTTGATAGGTGGATTCTATTGAGATTGAAGATGAACATTCGTGATTTTGAGTACTTAGTATCATTAGCTGAACATAAACATTTTCGTAAAGCAGCAGAAGCTTGTTTTGTGAGCCAGCCAACACTCAGTGGCCAGATCCGCAAACTGGAGGATGAGCTGGGAACAGTATTATTAGAGCGCAGCAGTCGCCGAGTATTGTTCACCGATTCGGGCCTGCAATTGGTCGATCAGGCCAAGCGTATTTTAAGTGAAATCAAAACCTTCAGAGATATGGCTAGCGGCCAGGGTGGCTCGATGAGTGGTCCTATCCATATTGGGTTCATTCCCACTTTAGGCCCCTACCTTTTGCCGCGTATTGTGCCTTTTTTAAAAGAGCAATTTCCTGAACTGGAGCTCTATTTACACGAAGCGCAAACCCAACAGCTTGTGCGCCAGTTAGAAGATGGAAAACTCGATTGTTTAGTGTTGGCCTCCGTTGCGGAAACGGCTCACTTTAAAGAGATTGATCTGTATGACGAAGCATTGAGTATTGCCGTGCCTAGTGGGCATGAATGGGCTGCAAAAAGTGAAGTAAGTATGTTGGATTTGAAAGGGCGAACGGTATTGGCTTTAGGTGACGGTCATTGCTTACGCGATCAAGCCTTAGGTTTCTGTTTTGCGGCAGGCGCAAAAGATGACGAACGTTTTAAAGCGACCAGCTTAGAGACGCTGCGTAATATGGTCGCAGCGGGTGGGGGAATTACCCTGTTACCTGAACTCTCTTTACCAGATGTCAAAGAGAAGGATGGCGTTTGTTACCTTAAAGCGGTCAACCCGCAGCCTTCACGCCGCTTAGTATTAGCTTATCGGCCGGGATCGCCATTGAGGCAGCGTTTTGAGCAGTTGGCTCACGCAATCAAAACAAAGCTAAATGAGAAATAAAAAAAGAGGCTAAATTTAGCCTCTTTTTACTGAGCTTTAGAATAGCTCTTCACCTGTAGGTGAAGAGTAGATGTTGTCAGAGACACTCTCTGCGACATACTCGGTTGGCTCAGTGCCTTGAATGAAGTATTCAAACATCGAGCTTGAATCAAACTTATTGGTTAACAGGCCGGTATCGATATCGATTCTTACCCGCACAATATTGGCGGGAATGGGTTTGTCTTGCGCTGGCACATTGACCAGTACTTGACGCATAAAATCAATCCAAGCGGGTTGTGCCGTTTTTGCTCCCGCTTCCGCACCGGACACACCATCGTCATCTACATTGCTGTTTTCGGTTGTCCTACCTAAGTTGCGGTTATGATCATCAAATCCGACCCAAGCAATAGCGACCATGCCCGGTGCATAGCCGTTGTACCACGCATCTTTGGAGTCATTGGTCGTTCCTGTTTTACCACCAATATCACGACGCCCCAGCTTTTGTGCACGCCAGCCTGTACCATTCCAACCCGTTCCTTCACGCCAATTTCCGCCACCCCAAATATTGCTGTACATCATCTCTCGGACAAGAAATGCGTTTTGTTCGGAAATTACTTGTGGAGCATAGTGCGATGCAACATCTTGCTCATCGAACTCATTTGTGTCTGGGGTGCATTGCTGTTGGCAAACGACTTTTGGTGTGGCTTGATACTCAAGTTTGCCAAAGGGATCTTCAACTTTGCTGATGTAATAGGGTTCAACATAATAGCCACCATTGGCAAACACGGAATAGCCTTGCGCCATCTTAACCGGCGTTAAGCTCCCCGCACCTAAGGCAATGGTTTCTGAGCGTGGTACTTGGTCAATATCAAAACCAAAGCGAGTGAGATACTCACGTGTTTCATCCAGCCCAACAGCGCGTAGCACTCTCACCGCCATCACGTTTTTGGATTGAGCCAAGCCAACGCGAAGACGAGTTGGGCCAATATAAGTCGGTGGTGAGTTTTTAGGACGCCATGCTGTACCTTGGCTTTGGTCCCACTGGTTAATCGGCGCATCATTAATGAGTGTCGCTAAGGTCATGCCTTTATCGATGGCGGCAGAGTAGATAAAGGGTTTAATACTTGAGCCGACTTGGCGCACCGATTGAGTCGCACGGTTAAATTTATTGTGCACAAAGTTAAAGCCGCCAACCAGCGCCAGTACCGCCCCATTTTCTGGGTTCATGGCAACAAAGGCAGTGTTGGCATTGGGTACTTGGCTTAAGTACCACTGTGGTGCTTCGTCGGTGCTATGCTCATCACTGTATTCAGCACGATTACGAACCCAAATTTGTTCACCAGCGGCGATGATTTCCGTCGCTGTACTCGGAACCGGTCCTTGTCGAGAATCAGTTAAGAAACGGCGAGCCCAGTTCATGCCTTGCCATTCAATGGTCTGCAGTCCTTGGTTCTTAACCCAAACCGTAGCCGATTGGCTGCTTACGTGTGTAACGACGGCTGGTAATAAATCTCCATAAGTCGGCTCATTATTTAAGTGCTCGGCCAGTTGCTGTTCATTCAATGGCGTTTGGCCTTCTTTCCAAACCACTTTTTCAGCACCGCGATAGCCATGACGCTCATCATAGGCGAGTAGGTTATTGATTGCAGCTTTACTTGCGGCTTGCTGCTGTTTGGAATCTACCGTTGTGGTGACAATCATGCCAGAGGTATAGGCCGACTCTTCACCATAGCGCTCCACCATCCATGAACGGGCGATTTCTGCCACATAAGGTGCATTAAGTTCAATTTCAGCACCGTGGTATTTCGACATTAAGGGCTCAGAGCGGGCTTGCGCATATTGCGCTGGGGTTATGTATTTCTCATCAAGCATTCTCTGTAGCACCACATTACGGCGGTTAGTCGCGCGATCTAGAGAATAGATAGGGTTCATGGTTGAAGGTGCTTTGGGAAGTCCTGCAATCAGGGCAATTTCACTCAGCGTTAAATCTTTGACTTCTTTTCCAAAATAAACTTGGGCTGCCGCTCCAATTCCATACGATCGGTAACCGAGATAAATTTTATTGAGATAAAGCTCTAGGATTTCTTTTTTCGTCAGCAATTGCTCGATATGAATAGCGATAAAAATCTCTTTGATTTTTCGCATGATCTTCTTCTCATTAGAGAGGTAGAAGTTACGAGCAAGCTGCTGAGTAATGGTACTTGCACCTTGTTTAGCGCTACCTGAGGCGATCACAGCGACCGCAGCACGAGTGATACCAATTGGGTCAAAACCATAGTGTTCGTAGAAGCGGCTATCTTCGGTGGCGATAATCGCTTCGATAAGTTCAGGCGGGATCTCTTCAATACGCAGCGGAACTCGGCGCTTTTCTCCAAATTGGGCGATGAGCTTGCCATCTTGACTATAGACCTGCATCGGTGTCTGCAATTGTACATCACGTAAAGTCGCTACATCGGGGAGGTCTGGCTTCACGTAAAAATAGAAGCCAAATATCGTAGTGACTCCAAGAATAATGCAAATCAATGAAAGTAATAACAATCGCTTTATGAACTTCACCGGATAATCCCTGTTTAGTTAAGGCTGCCCTTATGCAAACCCTTGTACTCTAGGCTAAAAATTTAGCTCTAAAAATAAATTGTGGCTTATTTAACCTCAAAATAAGCAAATCGAGCTAAGCCTAAGCAGCGTTACTGGAGCTAAGCCGTATGGGTAAATCAATGGTTACGGGTATAGATATTGGCCACCATAGTATTAAAGCGGTGGTGTTAAAGCTAGCGGGTGATTCATATGCACTCGTCGGTTATAAAGAATTATTTATTACTGAGGACATATTCTCCGATAACCACACGCTGGATTATCAGAAAATTGTAAAGAAACTCAAAGAACTAAGAAAGGGTTTACCACTATTTAGTCGCAAAGTCGCCATATCGGTACCGGACAATGCGGTAATAAGTAAGGTATTACAAATAGATAGTGACCTGCAGGCGCGTGAAAAAGAGTTTGCTATTTATCAGGCATTTTCTCATCAGTCACCGTTCCCGATAGAAGAACTGAGTCTCGATTTCGTCAAAGTAATGGAAAAAAGCGTAAGTCGCAGTAGCACCGTAAGTTATCAAGTTTACGCCACTCGTAAAGACGTCGTGGAAAGCCGTGCGTTAGCGGCTCAAAAAGCGGGCTTTTTACCGATCGCGGTTGATGTGCAAATACACAGTTTGTTAAACATTTGGCAGTTGGCGAGCAGGGCACAACATCGCAGCGATTGGATGCTCATGGATGTGGGCCATACCCAAACGGCGCTCTGTATTGATTTTACTGATAAAGCCCCTTTTCATAAAGAGATCCCTCTCGGTTGTCAGTGGTTGTCCCAAGACAGCGCGATGTCGGGCACCAATGCCGAATTAGCCGATAAAAACGAGCGCTTTGTGCATGAGTTGATCGAGCGACTTCAACGTCAGTTGCAGCTTTTCACCTCCGTCAATGGCGCGGGTAGTTTAGCAGGCATTTGGCTCTCAGGTGGTGGTGCAGATACTCCGATGTTGGCGCAAGAGATTTCGCGGCGTCTCAAGCTTGAGTGCGAAATTCTCGATCCCTTCCTTCTGTTTAACAATAAGTTAGCGAAACGCCTGCGAGATAAGCAGTCTGGGCAGAGTTTTAGCACCGCGGCTGGCCTTGCACTGCGTGGTATCGAGTGGTTGGAGTCTTCTCATGTTGCATAGTATTAACTTACTGCCTTGGCGAGAGGAACAAAGAGCGGCGCATAAGCGTCGTTTTATGGGCTTGGTCGTCTTAGGTGTGATGAGCGCTGTTGGTATTCAATGGGGTATCGGTTTGTATTTCTCTGGGCAAGCGCAGCAGCAAGAGTCTCGTCTGGCCTATTTGAATCAATACATTCAGCAGCTTGATAAACAGATCAATGCATTAAAAATGACGGAACAAGAACACAAGGCACTATTAACTCGCTTATCGGTTGTTGAGTCATTGCAAAGTCAACGCAATAAAACCACCGAGTTGATGAACTTGATGCCACAGCTTATGCCTGAAGGAGTCTACGTCGATAAGATCAAAATGAATGGTGAAGAAATTGAAATTACGGGCATCAGTGATAGCACTGCGCGTCTTGCGACCATGCTCGATAATTTTGAAAAATCAGCCTTACTTTCCGATGTCAACATGCACTCTATCGTGCATGGTAATAAGCGATTTGGTAAGGAGTTTCAGACGTTTAAAGTGTCATTTATGTTTCATTCGCCGACACCACAGGGCGCTGCACTAACCAAGATTCGGCCTACAGGAGCTGTCCATGACTAGTTTTCAAGATCTTGATATGGATGAAATGGCTGAATGGCCGTTGCTGCCTCAACTGCTGGTTATTTTGGTGTTGATGCTGATTATTCAAGGCGTTGGCGCGTGGTTCTATCTTATGCCTCAAAATGAGCAATTGCAGAACTTAAAACAGCAAGAAGAGGTGCTGAAATCGACCTTACGGATTAAGGCCAGCAAAGCCGCCACCTTACCCCAGTTGCAAGCTCAACTGGATGAATTAACTGAACGTTATGATTTTTTATTACGCCAATTACCCGTGCAAAAAGAGCTCGCAAGCATGCTGGCATCGGTCAATGAACTAGGGCTAGATAACGCGTTAACCTTTACACGTATTGATTGGGGAGAAAAACAGAATAAAGAGTTTCTGTATCGTTTGCCGCTCAATATCGAATTAACTGGGAATTACCACGACATTGGTGATTTCTCAGAGGCGATCGCGAAATTGCCCCGCATTATTAATTTCGATGATGTTGATTGGCAACGGGTTAGCCAGGAAAGCAGCACGTTGCATTTTAGGGTGCGCGCTTATACCTATCAATTCAAGCAAGAGGTGGACGATGAAAAACAATAATCTGCTGCTGATGGTGCTGTTTAGTACCAGCGTATTGGTTGGTTGTAAGGCGAATCAAGATTCATTGAAGGTTTATGTGGAGCAGGTTGAGGGGCAAGCACGCAAAGAAGTCTCCAAATTAAAACCCATTATTCAATTTGAAGTTGCTCATTATGCGCAACATGAATCCCGCGAACCTTTTGTGCTGCCTAAAGAAGCGATTGTACAAAATCAGCCTGTAGTGAAGGCAGACTGCTGGCAACCTCCAGCTCGCAGTAAAAATGGCCAGCTAGAGCGCTATCCGCTTAATCAACTGCGATTAAAAGGCGTGATGAGTAGCGGGG
Organism: Vibrio sp. V03_P4A6T147; assembly: GCF_002241085.1. Lineage (NCBI taxonomy): Bacteria > Pseudomonadati > Pseudomonadota > Gammaproteobacteria > Vibrionales > Vibrionaceae > Vibrio > Vibrio sp. V03_P4A6T147. Next base: position 13,772 of record NZ_NDIO01000193.1, on the reverse strand, counting down.
GCGCGGTATCGGCATTAGTGCAAACGCCCCAAGGCAAGGTCGTCAACGTGAAAGCGGGACAATATTTAGGTTTGAATCACGGCAAAGTTACTCGAGTTAATTCCAATTACCTGCTGATCAATGAAACCTTGCCAGACGGCTTAGGTTGTTGGAATCAACGTAACGTCAAATTGGCTCTGAAATAGAATTTGAATTTAGAGAAATCACTATGATTAAAGGACTACAGACACAAATGACTATGGTATTTCGGAGCCTCTTATTTGGCTTATTATTGAGTGTGGCAGGGCTAAGTGTGGCGGCAGAAACGGCGCAGACCAACGAGCTTAAAGGCATTGATTTTCGAGTCAATAAAAACAAAGACGCTGTATTGATTGTTGAACTCGCATCACCTTCGACGGTAGTTAATGTGCAGAAAGTGGCTGACGGTTTACAAATTGAACTGCTTAAGACGGATGTCTCCAATGAGAAACTGTATGTCTTAGACGTCAAAGATTTTGCAACCGTTGTTGAGAGTATCGAGGTATTGCGCAAAGAGCCAAGTACACAGTTACTGGCGACCATTCATGGCGAGTTTAAGTATGATTACAGCTTAAAAGGGAAATACCTTGAGGTGGTGATTGGCAAACTGAAAGAACAAGAAAAACCTAAGCCGAAGAGCATTCTTGAGAAAGAGGGCAAGCTTATCTCGATTAACTTTCAAGATATTCCTGTGCGAAATGTTTTGCAGCTTATCGCAGATTATAACGCGTTTAACCTAGTCGTCTCAGATTCGGTCACTGGTAACCTGACGCTACGGCTTGATGGCGTGCCTTGGCAGCAAGTGCTCGATATCATTTTGCAAGTCAAGGGATTAGATAAGCGTGTTGACGGCAATGTGATTTTAGTTGCACCTAAAGAAGAGTTGGATTTACGTGAAAAGCAGCAGCTTGAAAAGGCACGTTTGGCTGAAGAGTTGGGCGATCTGCGTTCTGAAATCATCAAAATTAATTTTGCTAAGGCGTCTGATATTGCGCAGATGATTGGCGGCGAAGGGGCAGTCAGCATGTTGTCTGAGCGAGGTTCCATCAGTATCGACGAGCGAACCAACTCACTGCTGATCCGTGAATTGGCTGAGAATATTGTGGTGATACGCCAAATTGTTGAATCGCTCGATATCCCGGTCAAACAGGTACAGATTGAAGCGCGCATTGTTACGGTCAACGAAGGTAATTTGGATGAACTTGGCGTACGCTGGGGCTTTACTTCGACCAATGGCAACAACACCGCAGGCGGAAGTATTGAAAGTAATTTATTCCAAGTGGGCAAATTGGGGGAAAGCACATTGCCCGTTGATGACTTCCTTAACGTAAACTTAGCGGCGACCTCTGCTAACGCCTCAAGTATTGCCTTCCAAGTGGCTAAGTTGGGGTCGGATATGTTGTTGGATTTAGAGCTTTCAGCGCTGCAACGTGAGTCGAAAGCGGAGATCATTTCCAGCCCTCGTTTGATTACGACCAACAAGAAACCCGCTTACATCGAGCAGGGTACGGAGATCCCTTATCTGGAGTCTTCTTCCAGCGGGGCAACGACAGTCGCCTTCAAAAAAGCGGTGCTGAGTTTAAAAGTAACGCCGCAGATAACGCCGGATAATCGTTTAGTGTTAGATCTCAGTGTCACTCAAGACCGGCCTGGGGATATTGTAAAAACAGGGACGGGAGAAGCGGTTGCAATTAATACTCAGCGTATTGGCACTCAAGTATTGGTCAATAATGGAGAAACCGTGGTCCTTGGTGGAATATTCCAACATAGCGTCAACAATACGGTGGATAAGGTTCCATTGCTTGGTGATTTGCCATTACTTGGTGCATTGTTCCGCCGTTCCTATGAGCAAGTGGGCAAAAGTGAGCTGCTGATTTTCGTGACACCGAAAGTCGTCATTCAATAACTTACGGCTGATATTGCGATTGGTTAAAAAATAAAGTTGCATTAGTGGCACCATATCTAGATAATTTCGGGTCTTATCACGAATCATCTGTGAGGAATAGGTGCCACGAGCGTCTTAACGGTCAGTATTATACTGGCTAATCTTGTGGCGATGTCATTGAATTAACGTTGTAAATTACTGCTAAACATGGCTGAGAAACGCAATATTTTCCTTGTTGGCCCAATGGGCGCCGGCAAAAGTACAATTGGTAGACATCTTGCTCAACAACTGCATATGGAGTTTTTAGACTCAGATACAGTCATTGAAGAGCGTACAGGCGCAGATATCGCATGGGTATTTGACGTCGAAGGTGAAGAGGGCTTCCGTAAACGTGAGGAAGCTGTAATTAATGACCTAACCGAGAAACAAGGTATTGTACTCGCAACAGGCGGTGGTTCTGTTAAGAGTAAAGAAAACCGTAATCGTTTATCTGCTCGTGGTATTGTGGTCTACCTTGAAACGACGATTGAAAAACAACTTGCACGCACGAACCGTGACAAAAAACGGCCATTGCTTCAAACAGACAATCCACGTGAAGTCTTAGAATGCTTGGCTGATGAACGTAACGATCTTTACGCTGAGATCGCTGATTTTACGGTTCGTACTGACGATCAAGGTGCAAAAGTGGTAGCCAACGAGATCGTAAAAATGCTAGAAGAACATTCCTAAGTTCTTTATTTTGGAGTGCAAACCATGGAACGGATTACGGTCAGTTTAGATGAGCGTAGCTACCCAATCTCAATTGGCGCCGGATTATTTAATGATCCGGCCCTCCTTTCTTTCTTATCGGCCAAACAAAAAGTCGTCGTCATCAGTAATGTGACGGTCGCGCCTTTGTACGCGGATAAAATCTTCGCCCTTCTTGCACCGCATGCTTGTAACGTCTCCTTGCTTGAACTGCCAGATGGCGAGCAGTACAAAACTTTAGATACATTTAACACGGTGATGAGTTACCTGCTGGAAGGTAATTACAGCCGTGATGTGGTGATCATCGCTTTAGGTGGTGGCGTGATTGGTGATTTAGTTGGATTCGCCGCAGCCTGTTATCAGCGCGGAGTCGATTTTATCCAAATACCGACCACGCTGCTTTCGCAAGTGGACTCCTCCGTTGGCGGTAAAACCGCAGTCAATCATGCTTTAGGTAAAAACATGATTGGTGCATTTTATCAGCCGAAAGCCGTCATTATTGATACTGAATGTTTGGCGACTTTACCTGCGCGAGAATTTGCCGCTGGTATGGCGGAAGTGATCAAATATGGCATCATTTACGATCATGATTTCTTTGTCTGGTTGGAAGAGAATCTCGATAAACTCTACGCCTTAGATGAGCAAGCGCTAAGTTATGCCATCGCTCGTTGCTGTCAAATTAAAGCCGATGTGGTCGCTCAAGATGAAAAAGAGTCGGGAATTCGCGCGTTGTTGAACCTAGGTCATACATTTGGTCATGCGATTGAAGCGCAGCTCGGGTATGGTAATTGGCTACACGGTGAAGCGGTTTCTGCCGGAACTGTGATGGCCGCTAAAACGGCGCAGTTACAAGGTTTAATTAACGATCAGCAAGTTGAGCGGATTGTTTCTATACTCAAAAGAGCAAATTTACCGATTCATACGCCCGAAAGCATGTCGTTTTCTGACTTTATGCAACACATGATGCGTGATAAAAAAGTGCTTTCAGGCGAACTACGTTTGGTGCTACCAACCAGTATTGGTACATCACAAGTAGTGAAAGGTGTACCCGAAGCGGTCATTGAACAAGCGATTGACTTCTGCCGCACCCTGTAAATCTTCATTGATACTAATTTGACAGTTGTCTGTCAGTAGGACGGCCTAATGAGTTTGGCGAATGAATTACGTATATTGGAATTAGATTCGCAAGTCGAGCTACTTGAGCGTTTGCAATTATTGACCAATTTTGGCTCAAATGTCATTACCGTTGGTGGTGGATTAGGTTTTGGTAAATCTTGGTTAGCGCAGCGTTATTTAGAAGCGTGGGCCGAAGATAAAAACCAATCGCTGTTGCTGTGTCATCCCAATCAAGATGACCAGCAACGTCGAGCGACCATTCTTACCCAAATCGTTTCAGGCCCGTTATTTAATCCTCACGATACACTTTCTGACAGCTTAGCTCGCCTGCTTGATGGTGGCGGTTGTGATGTGGTGATTGTTGTCGATGACGCTCATCTACTCTCTGAAACCTTAGTGTCTGAGCTATGGATGCTGGTGTTAGAAGCACAAGCCAATCCATTGTGGACCATCAATGTCGTATTATTTGCACAAGCCAATAGTCTTGATGCTTTGCTGACTCGTTTAAGCTACGGACAAGAGCATAAACCCGTAGAGCTTGAGATTGAAGCCCTAAGCAATGAAGAAGCGGATCGCTTTTTTGAAAATCTGGTCATGCGTTATGTACCCGATGAGATGGAGCGCCGCGTACGCAACGCTTACAAAAAGGTGAAACGCGTGCCTGGGGAAATCATGGCATTAGGAGAGCAGAAAATGGAAAAAAGGATCATCATCCGTTCGATTATCGGTTCTCCTGTGCAGATCGCTGCCTTGGTTTTACTGCTTCTGCTCATCATCGGTGGTGGTTACTGGTGGCTATTTACCCAGCCCTCACCCGATGAGCAAGCGTCGCAAATTACAGGCACACTCGAGCAGACGGTGATTCCGACGCTCGGGGATGCTGCTGCACCAACAGTCAATACGCTTAACGATGATTCAGCAACTGACGCCGCCAATAATGGGAAGGAGCTTGCGAAAAGTGACCCGAGTTATTTAGATGCTGAAGATGATTCCAGTTCGTTACCACCCGATGTGATGGAGAATTCAGAGAGCGTGGGCATAATTGACAGCGATCAGCAACGAGTGGTGATTGAGTCTGATGTTGTGGATGCGCTTTTGGAAGGCAATTCGACCAAAGCCGATACGTCAGTGATTAATAATGCACTTGCTGATGCACAAAACCGCACGGCGCAAACTGTGCCAGTAAGTGAGACTGCCACTGCCACTGCTGCTGCGCCAACGAAAATCACCTTCTCCTTTGCGAGAGAAGAACTCAAAGCCTTTTCGCCACGCAGCTATACTTTGCAATTAGCGGCAGTCAGTTCGCTTGCTGAAGCACAAAACTTTATTAACACCTACGCGCTGCAAGAAAAGGTGCGTATTTATCCGACAGCACGCAATGATGTGGAGTGGTACATCATCACCTATGGTAATTACCCAACCATCCAGTTTGCGCGTGATGCCGTTGAAACCTTACCGAAAGCTTTGCAATTGCAAGGCCCTTGGGCCAAATCGCTAAGCCAAGTACAGCGAGAGATTGATCGTGCGAAATAACGCTGAGCTTGACGCAAAAATATGTTACATTCCGCAGCCTTATTTCGTGGTTGAAAGATAGAGCAGTAAATGAAGAAGCAGCGTGCCTTTCTTAAATGGGCTGGTGGTAAGTATGGCCTAGTCGAAGAGATTCAACGTCACCTGCCGCCAGCGCGTAAACTGGTTGAACCCTTTGTTGGTGCTGGCTCTGTGTTCCTCAATACTGATTTTGAACAGTATTTGTTGGCCGATATCAATCCTGATCTCATCAACTTGTACAACCTGATCAAAGATCAACCTGAACTGTACATCACCGAATCTAAGCGTTGGTTCACGGCCGATAACAACCGTAAAGAAGCGTATCTCGATATTCGCAAAGAGTTCAATAAAACCGATGACGTACTGTATCGTTCGTTGGCGTTTTTATACATGAACCGTTTTGGTTTTAATGGGTTATGTCGCTATAACAAAAAAGGCGGTTTCAATGTGCCTTTTGGTTCTTACAAAAAGCCTTATTTCCCGCAAGCAGAATTGGAGTTTTTTGCCGAGAAAGCCAAGAAAGCGACCTTTATTTGCGAAGGATACGAAGAGACGTTTCGTCGTGCTCGCAAGGGCTGTGTTGTCTATTGCGATCCGCCATACGCGCCACTCTCTACCACCGCCAATTTTACTTCTTATTCTGGTAATGGCTTTTCGTTGGATGATCAAGCCTCATTGGCCGATGTCGCCGAAAAAGCCGCCAATGATCGTGGCATACCGGTACTGATTTCCAATCATGACACTAAGTTAACGCGCCGTTTATATCATGGTGCAGAACTTAACGTGGTCAAGGTTAAGCGCACCATTAGCCGTAATGGAGCAGGGCGCAACAAAGTAGATGAGTTGTTGGCACTGTTCAATACAGCGGAATGCGAAGGTTAACATTTCGCAGTTAAATCGGGTGTCGCGCTAGGATATCTTGGCCAGCTTAGGTAGAATTGCGGGCGAATTTTGCTCATCACGCATTTGCGCCCACTAGCCTAAGAGGTCAGGTATGAAAGATTTCCTAATTGCCCCATCTATACTCTCAGCAGATTTTGCTCGTCTTGGCGAAGATGTTGAGAAAGTGCTTGCCGCTGGGGCAGACGTTGTCCATTTTGATGTAATGGATAACCACTACGTTCCCAACTTGACCTTTGGTGCTCCGATTTGTAAGGCGCTGCGTGACTATGGTGTTACGGCACCGATTGATGTCCACCTGATGGTGAAACCGGTTGATCGCATCATTCCTGATTTTGCCAAAGCAGGGGCTTCGATGATCACTTTTCATGTGGAAGCTTCTGATCACGTTGATCGCACATTGCAATTGATCAAAGAGCACGGATGCCAAGCGGGTGTAGTGCTCAACCCAGCTACGCCACTTGCGCATCTCGAATTTATTATGGATAAAGTGGACCTCATTTTGCTGATGTCGGTTAACCCTGGTTTTGGTGGTCAATCTTTTATTCCGCATACGTTGGATAAACTGCGCGCGGTGCGTCAATTGATTGAGCAATCGGGTCGTCATATCCGCCTTGAGATTGATGGTGGGGTCAAAGTCGATAACATTCGTGAAATTGCGCAAGCGGGCGCAGATATGTTTGTCGCAGGCTCGGCTATTTTTGGTCAACCTAATTACCAAACTGTGATTGATGAGATGCGCGCAGAATTAGCCAAAGTGGCGCGCTAAGTCATAAGACTGACTACACCTCAATAATCACTACGCAACATACTTATAACGCAACAAGGGGCTTTGTGCCCCTTGTCTATTATTCGGAAGTTAAGATGTCTTTAAGCTCAATTAAATTAATCGCCTTTGATCTCGATGGTACCTTGCTCGACAGCGTGCCAGATTTAGCCGTAGCCGCCGACCAAGCGGTACAATCGTTAGGCTATTCATCAGTATCAGAAATGCAAGTGCGTGATTACGTCGGCAATGGTGCAGATGTGCTGATCGCTCGCTCACTTAGCCAAAGTTTAACCATCAACCCTGATCTTAGCGATGAGATCAAAGCCACCGCTCGTGAGCGTTTTGATGAATTTTATGCCCAAACGGGCCATAAACTGAGCCATTTATATCCCCAAGTGAAAGAAACCTTAGCGCAGCTACACAGTGCTGGATTCACATTAGCTTTGGTGACCAATAAACCGTCTAAGTTTGTACCTGACGTATTGGTACAACATGGTATTGAGCACTTTTTTAGTGATGTGATTGGTGGTGATACCTTCCCGATCAAAAAACCTGATCCAATGGCGCTTAACTGGCTATTGGATAAACATCAACTAACGGCCAAGGAAATGTTGATGGTTGGGGATTCGAAAAACGATATTTTAGCGGCTAAAAATGCGGGTTGTTATTCGTTTGGTTTGACTTATGGCTACAATCACGGTGAGCCCATTTCAGCTTCCAACCCTGATTACGTGGCGGACTGTATCGACCAATTGCTTGATGTGTTGCGAGTTTCAGCATAAAAGTTCACACAATGCGCTAGTAAAATACTCGTCAATGAGTACACTGCATAAACCGCGTTATCGCTAAATCAAGTATCACTTAGCGAATGAGCGCGGTTTTTTTTCACAGACATTTTCAGTCTTATCTCATTTTAAGTAGCAAGGAAATCATCCCTATGAGCAAACCCATTGTATTGAGTGGTGTTCAACCGTCAGGTGAACTAAGTATCGGTAACTATTTGGGTGCTCTACGTCAATGGCAACAGATGCAAGATGACTATGATTGTCAATACTGCGTGGTTGACCTGCATGCGATCACGGTTCGTCAAGATCCGAAAGCACTGCATGAAGCCACGTTAGATGCATTGTCAATCTGTCTTGCAGTTGGTGTTGACCCTAAAAAGAGCACGCTATTTGTTCAGTCACACGTACCAGAGCATGCTCAATTGGGTTGGCTTCTCAACTGCTACACGCAGATGGGTGAATTGAGCCGCATGACTCAGTTCAAAGACAAATCAGCACGTTATGCGAACGATGTGAATGCGGGCTTATTCGGTTATCCGGTGTTGATGGCGGCCGATATTCTACTTTATGGCGCGCACCAAGTACCCGTGGGCAGTGACCAAAAGCAGCACTTAGAGCTTGCGCGCGATATCGCGACTCGTTTTAACAACATCTATAGTCCTGAAAAGCCGATCTTCACCATTCCAGAGCCTTACATTCCTCAAGTGAACGCGCGAGTAATGAGCCTGCAAGATGCGACGAAAAAGATGTCTAAGTCAGATGATAACCGTAAGAATGTCATCACTTTGCTGGAAGATCCAAAGTCGATTATCAAGAAGGTTAATAAGGCTCAGACAGATACTGAAACGCCACCACGCATCGCTTTTGATACCGAAAACAAAGCGGGCATCTCCAACTTGATGAGTTTGTACTCTGCGGCGACAGGCAAAAGCTTTGCTGAGATTGAAGCGCAATATCAAGGTGTTGAGATGTACGGCCCTTTCAAGAAAGATGTTGGCGAAGCGCTGGTTGCCATGCTGGAGCCTGTTCAAGCTGAATACGCGCGCATTCGAGAAGATCGCGCGTATCTTGATTCAGTAATGAAAGCGGGTGCAGAAAAAGCCTCGGCCCGCGCTGCGATCACTTTGAAAAAAGCATTTAAAGCGGTAGGGTTTGTCGAGCGTCCTTAGTTTTTCCTGCGACAATCTAACTCCTTTCGCATTAAATAAAGCTAGGTTTTCCTAGCTTTATTTTTTACTTCTGCTTAATAAAATTTGATCTTTCTCTTTGTATTGTAGGCTTAGGTCTACACTTTAAATCATAACCATGATGATGAGTTTTGAACATGAGACGACTGCTGTTATTAGGATTGATGTTCATCTGTAGTGCCGCCGCCGCAGAGCCAGTTCGTATTTGTGTTGGTGATGTGAATGTTTGGCCCCCGTTCACCTATTGGCAGGGGAGCTCGTATCAAGAAAAAGCCGATTCCTTGACTGGCTCAGCCACAACGCTGGTGTTGGACGCATTAAAATCTCACAACATCGATTACCAGTTTTATTTTATGCCTTGGGCGCGAGTCCAACATGAACTGACGCAAGAGCGCGGTCGCTGCGATTTGACATGGGATGCAAGTTATCGCGCAGAAAGGGCTGAGTACAGCTATTTTTCGGTCCCGCTTTATACGATTCAACTCGGTTATTTTACGCTGCCAGACAACCATGAAGATTTAAAAGATCCATCCGTTGATGGCGTATTATGCGGAGTTAATGGCTTTAATTATGAGAATTTTGCGCTGTCTAGAGAACCCTCTCTCTATTTAAATTCCGTACAGCAAGCGCTGAATATGCTGCAAAAAGAGCGGTGTGATTGGTTTGTGAGTGAAATTGAACCCATTTATGGTGGAATTCAGTTGGGTCTATATAAAATTGATCGGCCAATCGTTCATCATTTTCTCGCTAGAAACAAGCCGTACCACGTGCAAGTTCGCCGTAGCTTAGAAAATTCGATGCCGCTGTTAAATCAGCTTAATGACTATTTTCTCGATGCGCAGCAAACTGGTCGCGCGCAGGCGGTCTTTGATCGCTACCTCTCTTTTAGCCAGCCACAATAATCAAACTAAGGTGTTTGTCGTGTACGGAGCACCTTGTTTGCTTTTCTTTTTAGAAAAATAAGACTTTTCACCTCACTGCAATATCACTGTCGAAAACCCCCTTTACCTTCTTTGTTGAAAGTTTGCGCTTAGTTCAAGTATTTGCTCTAGCTATGCGATGTTGATCTCGATATGAATGGTGAATGTTTTTATCTTTCATTTAAAAACACAACACTGTACGCGCAAATGGAATCAATCCCCTTTATAAACGTGATTTACAACACCTTGCTTACCACTTCGGTTACAGAGCAGGGAAAGAGGTGAACAATGGAATCGACACGAATTAAACCCTTTGGCCGAACATTACTCGCTGCGGCGATAAGCTCCACATTGGCTGTATCAGCTCAAGCTGAGATTATTATTTCTCAGTATGTAGAAGGCAGCAGCTTCAATAAGGCCATCGAAATTGCTAACACTAGCAATGCATCCGTCAGTTTAGACAATTTCATTTTAGCGAAATCAAGCAATGGCGGTGGGAACTGGGATACACAGTTGCCCCTGACTGGGCGAGTAATTGCCGCGAACGATGTGTTAGTGATTTCTCATGCCAGCGCCAATAGTGCTATCCAAGCGGTGAGTGATGAAAATGATGGCTCGGTGATTAATTTTAACGGTGATGATCCGGTGGCGCTGCTAAACAGTGATGGTAGCGTACATGATGTGTTGGGAGTGATGGGCGGCATTAACTGGGGCAAGGACACCACTTTAGTGCGTAATAGCGATAGCCTCACGCCCTCAGCGGCTTATCAAGCTGCGCAGTGGAGCGCGCTAACCAAAGATAATATTGAAGGGTTAGGCGCACTCGATGCCGTTGAGCCACCGGCTGAATTTACCTGTACTCAAGAGGGATCTGAGCCCACCTTCACCTCTATTCAAGCGATCCAAGGCGAAGGGCAAACCTCTCCTTTTATTAGTGGCTACCCTTACATCACCGACCAAGAATATTTTGTCAAAGGTGTCGTGAGTGCAATTACCACAGGGTTGACTAAAGGTTTTTATCTGCAAGCGTTGGAAGATGATTACAACTTAAATACCTCTGAAGGTTTGTTTGTTTTTACCGATCAATCAAGCTCAAGTTTAAAACCGGGGGATGTGGTTTGTGTGAAAGGTAAAGTACAGGAGTATTACAACCTCACACAGCTTAAAGTCGAAAACAACCAATGGCTAAAGCAAGGTGAGCAAGAGGCTCCACAAGCGACCGCGATAGAGATTTTGTCCACCGATGAGAACTTTGAGCACACATTAGAGCGTTATGAAGGCATGTTGGTAAAAACCACACCAGAGCTGGATATGCGTGTGACGCGCACCTTTGGTTATGACTATGCTTCTCGTCGCAATAACATGGTGTTAGCGCAAGGTCGTATTAACATGCAGCCGAACCAGCTATTCGCTGCGGGCTCTGAGCAAGCCAAACAGCAGAGCATCGAAAACGCGCAGCGCCGCTTGTTTATTGAATCAGATGCGAAAGCCGCCGATGGCCAAATTCCGTACTACCCAGAGTTTGGTCGCAGTGATATTGATCAAAATGGTTCAACGGAAGATTACATCCGCATTGATGACAGCATCATAGGTTTAGAAGGTGTGCTCTCATTCGGTTACAACGAATATCGTCTGATTGTGACCAATTCGCTCAACCAAGAGAATTTCGTGCGCAATGATCCTCGCAGCGAGAAACCGGATATCGATGAAGGCGATCTGCGCATTGCCACATTCAACGTGCTTAACTATTTCAACTCGCCGTTTGGCGGTGATGCAAATCAGCATGGTGATAATCGTGGTGCTAATAACCTTGCAGAATTTGAACTGCAGCAAGCGAAGATCGTCAATGCGATTGTACGTTTGGATGCCGATATTGTCGGTTTGATGGAAATTGAGAATAACGGTTTCGGTGCAGGTTCGGCGATTGCGCAATTGGTCAATCAGATCAACAGCCAGATCTCGGATAAGAAAAAGCATTACCGTTTTGTCGCGATTGACTCAAATAATGATGGCGTGACCGATGAACTTGATTCTATTGGCACGGATGTGATCACCACAGGAGTGATTTATCGTGAAAAAGTAGTGAAGTTGACAGAGAATCGTGTAATTCCAATGCCAAGCCAGCAAGCACCAGAAGTGTTGGATGACAAAGGCAAAGTGATTGAAGATGGTAAAAATTACCAGCGTGACACGCTTGCACCGACCTTCAAAGTTAAAGGTGGCAATGAGAAAATTACCGTCGCGGTTAACCATCTAAAATCCAAGGGTTCGGCATGTTGGGAAGATGCCGCACCAGTTGAACAAGGTGGGCAAGGCGGCAAAGATCTTGATTTTCAAGGTGCATGTGAACAATTCCGTGTCGCAGCTGCAGTTGCTTTAGGTGAAGCGTTACAAAAAATAAAAGGGCATAAAGTCATTTTGGGTGATATGAACTCTTACGGTATGGAAGACCCGATGCTCGTATTGACCGACTACAGCCCGGAGAAGTATGGCAAAACCATTCGTGCGGCACGTAATACTTACATTGCAGGTACTCCTCAGTTTGGTGATGATGGCGCGTTGATTACTCACAATTATGGGTACCTTAACGCTGTGGCGATAAAACACCCAGAGAGCTGGAGTTACTCATTTAATGATGAAGTTGGCGCACTGGATCATTTGTTGGTCAGCAAAAGTTTGAAAGGCAAAGTGGTGGATGCGACCGATTGGCATATCAACGGCGGTGAATCGACACTGTTTGATTACAACAGTGAATTCAAAGGCGATTTACCTAAATATCAAGATCATTTCCGCGCATCTGATCATGATCCTGCCGTGTTAGAACTGAACATCTATGGCGGTTCATTCGGCCTAGGAGCACTCTTCTCATTACTCGGCTTTGGTATGTGGCGACGTCGTCGTTAAGGCTTAAAGTGCGCCCCGTTAACTGACGGGGCGTTTTTGTTTTGCTCAAGCTCGGATTTTTTCAATTAAATAATCAATAAATAGCCTTACTCGTGGCGCAAGGTGGTGACGGCTCGGGTAAAGAATGTTCATGGTGTTATCTGATAGATAATAATCTGGAAAAAGCCTGACGAGGTTAGGATCATTGATTTCGTCAGCAAGAAAATTGGCAATCAAGCCGATCCCCATGCCTTGTTGTACCATTGACATCGCACCAAGCGGCGCATTGCAGATATGTTTAGGGCGGGTTTTGATGTCGCATCTCCCCCCCTTTGGATTGATTAGCGTGACTTTATCTTGAGGAAGATTCAATAAAGTTAACGCAACCCATGGGTGCTGCTCTAAATCTCGTAGTTTCCTTAATAAAGGTGCACTAGCTAAGTATTTTTTACTGGCGTATATCCCCATTTTAAAAGGCATTAATTCGCGGCCAACCATTGAGCAAGATGTCAGTTCACCCATTCTGATCAGCACATCTAATTGTGTGGCTACTGGATCTTGTAAACCATCTTCGAGTTGAATATCAAACAGCACATTGGGGTAACTCTCAGAAAATGTTGAAATCAGCGGACTTAAAATATAGCTGCCGACATCAATGGTTGTACCGATCCTAATCACGCCTGCCACATCGGTAGAAAAATGCTGGACGGCCCGTAGAGCGTCTTCTGCCAGCGGTAAGAGGCCATTGGTATGTTGATAAAATGCGTGCCCTTCAGTCGTTAGGCTAACTTTACGGGTAGAGCGATGCAGTAAACGTACGTTAAGATGTGATTCTAGCAAGCTAACTTGCTCGCTCACTTTCGATTTTGCTATACCTAACGATTCACCAGCCGAGGTAAACGAACCGTATTCAACCACTTTATTAAAAATGGCAATACGTTTTAACTCACTCAACATAATTGTTCCCTTATTGGTAACCTTTCGTTCTTGTTTTGTTATCTAGTCAACCTT
>NZ_NDIO01000180.1:0-15120 GCF_002241085.1 Vibrio sp. V03_P4A6T147 | reverse complement strand
GAGCAAAAGTGGTACCAAGTTCCTAAAACCAAACCCTTTTTCCATGTGGAGATAAAGGGTAAAGTTGTCGTCACACCTTTTATTGAAGGTGCTGATAACCCCACCACTGCAGCACGACGTTTAAATCGCCACCTTGCAGAGGTGATTTTCCCCCAAAACAATAACCAGAAATGACAAAACTATTGAAGTTATCGCCCCATAACGTCAAGTTGCAGCGAAGCGGAAAGTGAGTAAGTCCCCCATCCGTATAGATAACGATATGATTGGGGTGAGCGAACGTAGCCAACACCGCTGCAACTTTAAGTGGGGAAGTGTATATCAAAGTTTTGTTCAAAACGGCTAGAACATTATATAAGTAGGTTGAAGTGGAAATACTACACACAGAAATAAAACAGCTCATTATCGACGCACTAAATCTTGAAGATATCTCAGTTAACGATATCGAAACTGACGCACCACTTTTTGGTGATGGGTTAGGTTTAGATTCTATCGATGCTTTAGAGCTCGGTTTGGCCATTAAAAAGAAGTATAATATCGTCATTGACGCTGATGACTCCAATACTCGCCAACACTTTGCATCAGTGGCAAACTTAGCAAATTATATTTCATCTCAAACTAGCCACTAATAAATAGATAGCGTTATGACAGAAGTAAACCAACAACAAGTATTTGATCAAGTTAAAGAAGCTCTCGTTGAACTATTTGAAATTGATGAAGCCGATATTCAACCAGACGCTCACCTTTATCAAGATCTCGATCTCGACAGTATTGATGCTGTAGATCTTGTCGTTCACTTACAAAAAGTGACTGGCAAAAAAATCAAGCCTGAAGAGTTTAAAACCGTTCGCACCGTCAATGATGTGGTGGAATCGGTTATTGAACTTGTTAAGGAAAGCTAATGCGGCGATTGCTGACGATTTTGTCTGCAATCGTCCTGCTTACCTACCCACTCGCGGTCTACTTCGGAATTAATCAGTTTGGTTTGCAAGCTATAGGGGGTTTCTTAGCCGCTATTTTTGCTTTAAGAATTCTTTCTGGTTGGCAAGCCAAACTTCAAGAACTGAAGCAACTGGCTTGGATTAGTGGGTTCGTTGGTATCACTTTGGTGGCTTTGGGGATGCTCTTTCAGCAACATGGCTGGCTGCTGTTTTATCCTGTTGTGGTTAATGTATGTCTTTTGGCTCTTTTTGCCTTGAGCCTAACACAACCGCAAACAGTGATTGAACGGCTGGCGAGGCTGCAAGAGCCGGAACTTCCTCAAAGTGGCATTGAGTACACACGCACGGTCACTAAAGTGTGGTGCCTCTACTTCATCATGAATGGAGCCATCGCACTTTATACCTGCTTCCAATCTATCGAGATCTGGACGTTGTATAACGGATTGATCAGTTATCTCCTTGCTGGCAGCCTCTTTGTAACGGAATGGCTAGTAAGGCAAAGGATTCGCAAAGGCTAGGTACGCTATGACTTTCGGCAACCCCGATTTTTGCTCGCTTGCAACGTTACTCTCCTCACCAAGAAACGATTCGCATTGTGTTGCTTTTGACCTCAATAACACCATTAACTGGGCAAACTTTGTCGCCGATGTCAGCCAACTAAGCCGGCAATTAGCGTCGCGAAATGAACATCATATTGCACTGTGTGCTGGCGATAGCTATCGGTTCTCAGTCGGTTTTTTCGCCGTCTGTTACACGCAAAAATCATTAATTCTGCCCGGTAATTATCAACCTGCGGCACTGGCAGAACTGAGCCAACACTTTGAGTTATTGCTGTGTGATGAGGCAATAACAATACCCAATTCTACGCCAACTCTCTCTCTTAACCATTTAGCGCCACCCAACGACATGCGCGATGAAGCCGTTTGTTTTGCACCACTTTCATTAGAGACACAAACCGTGACGCTGTTTACGTCAGGCTCCAGCGGTCAGCCTAAGGCTATCATCAAAACACTGCGGCAGCTTGAAGCTGAAATCGCCATTTTAGAGCAGCTTTGGGGTGAACAGCTCATTGGTGCAAAAGTGGAAAGTACGGTTTCTCATCAACATATTTATGGGCTGCTATTTCGTGT
Source organism: Vibrio sp. V03_P4A6T147 (assembly GCF_002241085.1). NCBI lineage: Bacteria > Pseudomonadati > Pseudomonadota > Gammaproteobacteria > Vibrionales > Vibrionaceae > Vibrio > Vibrio sp. V03_P4A6T147. The sequence continues at coordinate 13,052 of NZ_NDIO01000180.1, read as the reverse complement.
GTTATGGCCACTGTGTGCAGGGCGAGCATTTGCCCGCCATAACTTGGAATTTCCAGAACAAGTGACCGCACATGCGCATCCGGACACTGTGCTGATTAGTAGCCCTGCGCTATTGAAACGCTTATCACAAGAGCATCAGCCAAGCCCAATGCGCACACTGTTTTCTTCCGGTGGCCCGCTTCCCTACTCTGCTTCTTGTCACGCAAAAACCCTGTTTGGGCAACGACCTATCGAAGTGTATGGCAGTACGGAAACTGGCGGCATCGCTTTTCGGCAACAGCACAGTGCAACGCAGCAATGGCAGCTTTTTCCTACTGTTGAAGCAAGACTTAACAGCGAGCACTGCTTAGCCTTGCGCTCTGCACATATTGATCCAAATCATTGGTATCAAACAGCCGATGAATGTGAGCTTTCCGACCAGCAGCACTTTACCTTGAAAGGTCGCACCGATCGCATCATCAAAATCGAAGAAAAACGGATCTCACTGGTTGAAGTGGAGCAGCGTATTGAACAACTGCCGTGGATCAGTGAAACAGCCGTGTTACCACAGCAAGACGGTGAACGTTTGATCTTAATCTCAGCGATTGTACTGTCAGCCAGCGGCACTAAAAAATTAGCTCAACTTGGAAAGGGGAAGTTCTGGCTGTTGCTGCGCTCTGAACTGCGCCAATGGTTAGAACCTATTGCTGTACCTCGACGCTTTAGAGTGGTAAAAGAGATCCCTCTCAACAGCCAAGGTAAGCGCCTTGTTGCTGAACTAGAAACACTATTCCAACCATAAAAATAACGAAGCCCAATAGATTATGGCCAAAAGAACACCCACATTATTATGTGCTGAAACTCAGCCTCACACGGTGAATTTGACGCTGCGCGTTGACGCCGACATTATTGATTTTTCAGGACACTTTGAGCATTTCCCATTGCTGCCAGGCGTTACCCAAATCGATTGGGCACTGCGCTATGCACGAGAATACTTATCTGTACCCACAAGCTTTCAAGGTATGGAAGTGATCAAATTCCAAGAACCTATCTTGCCAGACATGACCGTTCAACTGGCATTAAGTTGGGATGAGGAAAAACAGAAACTCGCGTTTAGTTATAGTTCGCAGCGTGAGGGTTTAAACATCATTCACTCATCAGGAAAAATGAAGTTGGGTGAAATCTGTGGCTGATTATCAAGCTTGTTTTTTAATTCCGTGCTACAACCACGGCAGCACAGTAGCAGAAGTGGTCTCATCACTCAGCGCATTTGAACTTCCCATTTTACTGGTTGATGATGGCAGCAATCAGCAAACAAAACAGGCGTTGAGCAACGTCGCCCAGCAAACACATGTTCACCTAATTACCCTAGAACAAAACCAAGGAAAAGGTGGCGCGGTAATGGCTGGCATTCGCCAAGCGCAGCAGTTGGGGTTTAGCCACGTCATCCAAATTGATGCCGATGGCCAACATGATTTACAAGCGCTGCCTAAATTACTGGCCGCGTCAAAGCAACATCCAAACCACCTAATTTCTGGTCAGCCGATTTACGATGACAGCGTACCCAAAGCGCGTTTATATGGCCGTTACGCAACGCATATTTGGGTTTGGATTGAAACGCTATCCTTTACGATCAAAGACAGTATGTGTGGTTTTCGCGCGTATCCTGTAGACCTCACCGTTGAGGTGCTCAATAACCATAAGATCGGCACGCGCATGGATTTCGATATCGAAATCTTAGTTCGCATGTATTGGCACGGGGTCGATATCGATTTTGTGGAAACTCGCGTCATTTATCCTGAAGGAGGCGTCTCTCATTTTGATGCTCTGTGGGATAACGTCAAAATCAGTTGGATGCACAGCAAATTATTTTTTGGCATGTTACCGCATATCCCTCAACTGCTGAAACGCAACCAAAGCAGGCACAACAAAAGTGGTGCAGAGCCAAACCCGCACTGGTCAAAGCGTCAAGAACGAGGAACGGTTCTGGGTATTAAAGCGTTACTGGCGGTATATAGCCTACTCGGGCGACCGATTTTTAACCTGATGCTGAAACTTGTAATGAGCTATTACTACCTTACCGGAAAACAAGCTCGCCAAGCCTCTGAACAATATTTACAGCACTTACAAAGCTACGCAAACCGTCGCCAAATCACACTGCCAAATCATCTCTCTAGCTATAACCATCTGCTCTCTTTTGGCCACACTATGCTGGATAAATTGGCGGCATGGAAAGGCGATTTTTCGGTAAAAAATTTGACCATCCATGGTCAAGAATCGTTCCAAACTTTAGCAGAACGAAAACAAGGTGTGCTTCTTTTAGGATCTCACCTTGGAAATATTGAACTGTGCCGCGCTCTGGGACGTCGGCATTCTCATATTAAGATCAATGCGTTAGTCTTCACCGAGCACGCCGAACGCTTCAATGCGGTAATGAAAGCGATCAATCCCAACTCAGAACTGAACCTCATCCAAGTGAGCCGTTTGGGCCCCGATACCGCTATTTTGCTTCAACAGAAAATAGAGCAAGGAGAATGGGTGGTGATCGTCGGAGATAGAACGTCCACCAGCAAAGAGACCCGAGCCGTATGGGCCGATTTTTTAGGCCAACCCGCACCGTTTCCACAAGGCCCTTTTATGTTGGCCTCGGTGTTGAAAGCTCCCGTCTACCTTTTGTTTGGCTTAAGAGATGAACGTTCTAAAACTCCACATTTTAACGTCTATTTCGAGCACTTTAGCGACAACATAGATTTACCGAGAAAAGAGCGACAAGCGGCGCTAGCGCAGGTAGTACAACGCTACGCTGATCGGCTGGAACATTACACACTGCAAGCTCCACTGCAGTGGTATAACTTTTTCAACTTTTGGACTCTAAGTAAACAGCAGCATGATGATTCAGACAGATAACCGCATAACTTTTGGCGTCGATCGCCTCACCATTGAAGATGTTGTCGCGATTTCGCAAGGCGCGCAGGCCAACCTCAATTCTTCAGCGGAATTCACCGCTAAAATTGATCGCGGCGTCGCTTTTCTAGAACGACTTTTAAAAGAAGAAGGCGTGATTTACGGCGTAACCACCGGCTATGGTGATTCATGTACCGTTGCCATTCCGCCGAATCTAGTAGACCAATTACCACTGCATTTGACTCGCTTTCACGGCTGTGGCTTAGGCGAGGTATTAAGCCATCAGCAATCTCGCGCAGTATTAGCAACGCGCTTGTGTTCACTAGCGCAAGGTGTCTCTGGTGTGAGCCATGAACTGCTTAACCAAATCGTCACCTTGATCAACCACGATATCGCCCCTCGTATTCCACAAGAAGGTTCGGTCGGGGCAAGCGGCGATTTAACGCCACTCTCCTACCTCGCGGCCACACTGATTGGTGAGCGCGACGTGCTTTATAAAGGTGAGATGCGCCCAACTCAAGATGTGTTTAACGAACTGGGTATTCGCCCGATCAAGCTAAAACCAAAAGAGGGATTAGCGCTGATGAACGGCACATCAGTCATGACTGCTTTGGCCTGTTTAGCCTATAAACGCGCCGAGTATTTAACTCAACTCTGCACCAAAATTACCGCCATGGTGTCTGTCGGTATTCAGGGTAACGACTTCCATTTTGATGCCGCACTATTTGCCGTCAAGCCGCATCCTGGTCAGCAACAAATCGCAGCATGGCTACGCGATGACTTACAAGCAGAGCGCCCACCTCGCAACAGTGATCGCCTGCAAGATCGCTATTCATTGCGCTGCGCACCCCATGTGATTGGCACCGTACAAGATGCACTGCCGTGGCTACGTCAACTGATTGAAAATGAGCTCAACAGTGCCAACGACAACCCCATCATCGATGGCGATAATGAACGCGTACTGCACGGCGGTCATTTTTACGGCGGCCACATTGCCATGGCAATGGATACCTTAAAAACACAGGTTGCTAACCTAGCCGATTTGCTCGATCGCCAAATGGCGCAATTGATGGATTACAAATTCAACAACGGTTTGCCGTTTAACTTAACTGGCGCAGAAGGCGAAAGAAAACCGATCAACCACGGCTTTAAAGCCGTGCAGATTGGCATTTCAGCGTGGACGGCCGAAGCCTTGAAACATACCATGCCTGCCAGCGTTTTTTCACGTTCGACTGAGTGTCACAACCAAGACAAAGTCAGCATGGGAACCATTGCCGCGCGTGATTGTCTACGTGTGCTTGAACTGACAGAACAAGTGGCGGCCGCCTCGCTGTTGGCAGCGACCCAAGCAATAGAATTGCGCAAACGTCATCATGAGCTGGATGAGCAACACATGAGTCACAATATCAAGCAGATGCGCTTAGCCGTGTTACAAGAGTTTGATTTTGTGGTGGAAGATCGTCCGCTAGAACATGATTTGCGCCACTTTATTAGCCGCATTCAACAACGCCACTGGACACTTTACTAGGAAGCGCGATGAGCGATGTACTTCATCCATTGGAAAGTGAGGTGACTTTAGTCACCTCGTTTCAAGATGCCGACCCAATGGGCGTTATCTACCACGGCAACTATTTTCGTTTTTTTGAAGAAGCACGCCGCGTGCTGATGGAAAAAATTGATTACAGCTATCACGCGATGACTCAGTCGGGCTACCTATGGCCGGTGATTGATACCCACGTGAAGTACGTGAAAGCGATCCCGTTCAACCATACGATTCGTGTCAAAGCGACCTTGACAGAATGGGAAAATCGCTTGCGTGTTGACTACATGATTTTTGATAGCCAGACCGGGCAACGAATGTGTAAAGCGCACACCACTCAAGTAGCGGTTCGCATCGACACGCAAGAGATGTGTTTCGCTTCACCAACGCTATTTACCGACAAAGTGCAGCACTGGCATACCTATGGGAAATTATGATGCGCCGTTTTCTCTGGCTAACTTTAGCTCTATTCTCGCCCCTACTCTGGGCACAGGTGACCGACCTTGCTTCACTGCAAGCGCAGTTGGCGAAACACCAGATCGTACGCGGAGAGTTTACTCAACTCCGCCATATTGAGATGTTCGAACAACCATTGTCGTCAGCCGGGAAATTCTTGCTCGATAAACAAAATGGCTTACTTTGGCAACAATACTCACCATTTCCAGTTAATTTGGTACTAACTCAAGACAAGCTTCGCCAAACTTTTGCTAACCAACCACCACAGGTGATTACCGAAAAAGAGAACCCAATGGCGTTTTATTTCAGCCATCTCTTTTTGTCGGTATTTCATGGTGACACGCAGCAATTGAATGAACAATTTACGATGACGCTGCACAGCGAAGATGGTCAGTGGCAGTTAAATTTAACGCCGAGAAATGCGCCACTGAGCTCGGTGTTTACCTCGATAACATTAACGGGGCGAGATGACATTGATGGTTTGATCCTGCAAGAAGTACGAGGCGACAAAACCGAGATTCAGTTTACTAACCAAAACCACCAGCCAGAGCGTTTAACCCATGCTGAGCAAGCACAGTTTAACTTCTAAATCGAACCGGCTGGCATTGTTCTGGTTGGCTTTTGTGACCCTTTGTCTTGGCTTACTACTCAAGCAGTGGTTCTTTTCAGCAGCCTCACCGATCGAGACAGATATCCTTAAGCTACTGCCGGTCAACCAGCAAAGTGTGCTCGCCGAGCAAGCGTTTGAAAAAGTCACTGCCAGTATGAGCGATAAGGTGGTCTTTATTGTCACTGCGCCCAATGAGGCTGACCGACTCAAATCCGTTACAGCGCTAGAAAGCGAGCTCAAGCAGAGTGGCTATTTCAAGGATGTGGTTGGAAAAATCGATGCCACTCAACAGAGCACTTGGGCCAGTTACTACTTTCAACATCGAGCACAACTGCTCACCAGCGAGCAACGCAATCAGCTCAGTCAACATCCCGAACAACAAGTGCAAACCGTGGTGCAAGCCCTATATAACCCTTTTTCTGGGGTAACAGGGCAAGAGCTCAGTCATGACCCTTTTCTGCTATTTCGCGACTACTTAGCGCAACTTAGCCAGCTATCGTCTCATTTTCGTTTGCAAGATGGATACTTAACCCGCGAGTATCAAGGCCAAAAATACGTGCTGATCACCGCGCAGCTCAACGACTCACCATACAGTGTCAAAGCGCAACAAGTGGTGCCCGATATTGCTCAATGGCAACAACGCATCAAGCAACAATTTAGTGCGGACATTTATCACACTGGTGTTTTATTTTACGCCGATTTTGGTACTCAAAGTGCCAAGTCAGAAATCAGCACTATTGGCCTTTTCTCATTACTCGGCATTGTGCTGTTGGTGATGCTGGTTTTTCGCAGTGCCATGCCTTTACTGTTGGCACTGCTCTCGGTATCCGTTGGGTTAGTGGTTGCCATGGTGATCACCACCGCGTTTTTTGGTCAGATCCATCTGTTTAGCTTAGTGTTTGGGGCCAGCCTGATTGGCGTTTCAATCGACTACGCCTTTCACTACCTGACCGATCGCCTTGCCGCAAATGAACAATGGGACAGCGTGCAAGGACTAAAGCATATTCTGACGGCCATTACCTTAGGGTTAATCACCAGTTTAATTGGCTATCTCGGTCTACTGGTCGCCCCTTTCCCCGGCTTACAACAGCTAGCGCTATTTTCCGCCTTAGGTCTCGTTGCCGCTTACGCGACGGTCGTGGCTTGGTATCCGATGTTGGCCAAAAAACCAAGTTCATCGAGAACGCTTCCCGGCATCACTTATTGGTCTTTATGGTTTGCGCTTTGGCAAAAGCCATGGGTTAAATGGGGCCTACCCACGGCGTTATTGATCATCAGCAGTCTTGCCCTGACGCAAGTGCACTACAACGATGACATTCGACAATTACAAGCCATGCCTAGCGACTTGAAACAGCAAGAGCTGCAAATCAGCGCCTTGACTGGTATCCAATCATCACAGCAAATGTTGGTCGTCAGTGCCAACGATGATGAAGCATTAATGCAGCAGTTAGAAAAATTAGATACGCAATTTTCACAATGGCAACAACAAGGCGTACTTTCTGGCTACCAAAGTTTAAGCCAAAACATCAGCTCGCTTAAGCGTCAGCAAGAAAACTACGCACTGGTTGAAGCACTGTACGCAAACCAAGGCGCAGTACTGGCTCACACGCTGAAACTATCTTCGACTCCTAAACTGGAAGCGTCATTTTTGTCCATGACACTGGCGCATTATTTAGCCCATGATGTTTCCCAGCCGCTGCGATTTCTTTATTTAGGTGAAGTTGAGCAAAAAGTGGCGGCGGTAGTGCTGTTGAAAGAGGTTTACCAAGCAGCAGTAATTAAGCAGTTTGCGGCGCAAAATAGCGACTACGCCTATTTGAATAAAACCGAAGAGATCTCAACCCTGTTTGGGCAGTATCGCCTTAAAGTGATGGAGTTAATTGCGCTGGCTCTTACCTTGATCAGCGCTCTCACTATTTGGCGCTACGGCGTGAAACACAGCATTCGCATTATGTTACCTTCGCTTATTGCTTGCATCGCTGGGTTAGCCGTCACCGTCGCAACAGGCTCTACGCTCAATTTATTCAATCTATTAGCACTGGTATTAGTGATAGGTATCGGTATTGATTACACGCTCTTTTTTGCCGAACAAGCCCGCAGTCACAGTACCTTGCTTGCCATAACCCTTTCGGCACTAACGACTTTGCTCTCGTTTGGTCTGCTTGCTCTTAGCCAAACTCACGCCATCCACAGTTTTGGTTTGACGGTACTGAGCGGCATTTTCGTTGCTTGGTTGCTTTCACCAATGGCGATCAAATCACAACCTGCCGCCATGAAAGCGCATGAGGAAAAACTATGATGTTGAGAATACGCCGTGCGCTGCCCTTGCTGTTACTGATGTTGTCTGGCTGCTCTTTAGTGCCAAACCAAGCCTCCACACAGGTAGAAATTAGCCCCAACACATTCGTTACTCTGCCCAAACCTGCGCAACTTGGGTACCAAGTCACGGCAAGTCAGTTGATCAGCGCCCATTGGCAAGATGATAACGGCCAGCACAACCAACAGCTTCCGGTCCAGTTGCAGGTGACCGATGACAAGATTGTGCTGGCAGGGTTTTCATCTTGGGGAACGAGGATTTTATCGCTCAATTATCAGCAAGATACTATTGAGACCAGCGTGCTCAATGGCTTGGAAAACACCTTGCCGAAGCCCGAACAGATACTCTTTAACCTGATGATCACGCTCTGGCCGCGAAATGCTTGGGAAGCCTCGTTAAATAAGGTAAAGTGGCAAATCATTGATGATGAGAATAGACGAACACTCATCAATGAACTGGGTGAAACAGTGATTGTTATTGATTATCAACATCCCTTCTCGATGAAGGGCGATATTCGCTTCCACAATCAATTATTGAATTACACCATTACGATTACAACGCTCAGTGCCCAGCACCCTTTGCCGCCCACACAACCGTAGATAGCTATCATGAACTCATCCACGACTTCTCCTATTGATTCTCGCTCACCTATTTATGTCCAAGACTGCGGTTTTCACTGCGCGATGGGGAGTGACTCGTCGCACATTCACCAAAGTTTAGCTCAGGGCTATTGTGACAACATGGTGGCTGACGGCACGTCGCTCAATACTGGCACCGCAACCATCGTAGGCCGAGTGAGTGAGCCACTACCAGAAATCCCAGCACATCTAAGTGCGTTCAATACGCGTAACAACCAACTGGCTTTATCGGCACTGCAACAAATCGAACCAAGTGTCCGCCACGCGATTGCCACCTATGGTGCAGATCGCATCGCAGTGGTGGTTGGCACGAGCACGTCCGGCATTGCTGATGGCGAAAACGCACTCACCCACAAGTTAGAGCAGGGCGAATTCCCAAGCGACTACCACTACTACAAACAGGAATTAGGCAATTGCAGTGATTTTATCGCGCGCTATTTTTCAATAAGCGGCCCCTGCTACGCCATTTCGACCGCCTGTTCGTCCAGTGGCCGCGTCTTTATCACCGCAAAAAGAATGCTTAATGCTGGGTTGGTTGATGCGGTGATTGTCGGTGGTGCCGATACTTTGTGCCGCTTAACACTCAATGGTTTTAACGGTTTAGAGGCGCTGTCTCAACGTTTATGTAAACCGTTTGATGCACAGCGCGATGGCATCAACATTGGTGAATCTGCCGCTTTTATGCTGTTGGGTAAAACGCCGTCTCAGCAACACACTCATACTATTGCGCTATTGGGTGCAGGCGACAGCTCCGATGCTTACCATATTTCTGCACCCCACCCAGATGGAAACGGTGCAGAACAGGCAATGCGTAACGCGCTGCAAGATGCCAAATTAACCGCCAGTGATATCGGCTATATCAACGCTCACGGCACCGCAACACCGCTCAATGATAGCATGGAAAGTAAAGCGATTTCCCGCGTTTTTGGCCAGCACGTTGCGGTGAGTTCAACCAAACCACTCACTGGACACACGCTCGGCGCGGCCAGTGCAACCGAAGCCGCCATTGCTTGGCACATACTGCAATACCAATTGCCTTTGCCCATTCAGCGCTGTGCTAACAAAGCGCCAGACATCGATATTACGCTAGTGGAAACCACTCAATATTTAGAAAACAAGGCCATTTTAAGCAACTCCTTTGCTTTTGGTGGCAACAATATTAGCCTCATTTTTGGTTACGTTAATGACAAAGCTTCCTGCAATTGATCAACTGCTGCCTCATCAAGCGCCGATGATTTTGATTGACCGCGCGCTTGAGGTACAGAGCGAATCTATCCACTGCCAAGTGGATATTGAATCGCACCACCTGTTTTTTGACCCGGCGACACAAAGCATACCGGCCTATGTCGGTATCGAGTTTATGGCACAAGCCATTGCCGCGTGGTCTGGGTATCACTCACTTGTCCAAGGCATTCAACCGCCGATTGGCTTTCTGCTCGGCAGTCGCCGTTATCGAGCGCGGTGCGATGCATTCCTGAAAGGGCAAACGCTCGATATCTACGCTGAACAGCTAATGCAAGACAATGGCATGGCTGTGTTTAAGACAAGAATCGAGCACCAACACCAGCTTTTGGCCGAATGCCAATTAAATGTGTATGTGCCATCAGAACAAAAATTAGAAGAAATGAAAATGAGGAGTCAAGCATGACCCGACACGTATTAGTGACTGGTGCGAGTAAAGGCATAGGCAAAGCGATTGCGATTGCGCTCGCCAAAGATGGTTTTGCCATTGCCGTCCATTACATGGGCGACCAGCAAGGTGCCCTGCAAACACTAGCGACCATCGAGCAAAACGGTGGTTCAGGCCGACTGATTCAATTTGACATCAGCAACCGAGCTCAGTGTCGCGAAGTATTAGAAGCCGATATTGCTCTACATGGCGCTTATTACGGCGTGGTCAATAACGCGGGCATTACTCGTGACACAGCGTTTCCTGCCATGACAGAACAAGAATGGGATGGTGTAATTCACACCAATTTAGACAGCTTTTATAACGTCCTCCACCCTTGTGTGATGCCAATGGTGCAAAAACGCCAAGGTGGGCGCATTGTGACTTTAGCATCGGTGTCGGGCATCACAGGCAACCGGGGCCAAACCAATTACAGCGCCGCTAAAGCTGGCGTGATTGGCGCGACCAAATCGCTCGCGCTTGAACTGGCTAAGCGCAAAATCACCGTCAACTGTGTTGCTCCAGGTTTAATCGATACAGGCATGGTGGATGAGCACGTCAAAGAGCACGCACTGCCACAAGTTCCTTTACGCCGCATGGGTGAACCTGAAGAAGTTGCAGGCCTTGTGAGCTATTTAATGTCTGATATTGCTGCTTATGTCACTCGCCAAGTTATCTCGGTTAATGGAGGCTTAGTATGACCCGCCGCGTTGTCGTTACAGGCATGTCCGGCGTGACTGCTTTTGGTAATGACTGGTCCAGTATTGAGCCAAAACTCAGAGCTTGTGAAAATGCCACTCAATATATGCCCTCCTATGAGCAGTATGAGGGTTTAAACACTAAACTCGCCGCGCCAATAATGGGCTTTACACTGCCTAGCCACTACAAACGTAAGCAAGTCCGAGGTATGGGCCGCGTGTCACAACTGGCGACCGTTGCCACCGAAAATGCGCTGCTGCAAGCAGGCTTAATTGGTCATGAAGTGCTGACGAATGGCCAAACCGGTATCGCTTATGGTTCATCAACAGGCAGTACCGATGCCATCGGTGCGTTTGGTGTCATGCTCAACGAAAAAACCACTCGAGCCATTACCGCCACCACTTATGTGCAGATGATGCCTCACACTGCCGCGGTGAACGTAGGCCTATTTTTCGGGCTCAAAGGCCGCGTCATTCCAACCAGTAGCGCCTGCACGTCTGGTAGCCAAGCCATCGGTTACGCGTACGAAGCGATCAAACACGGCTACCAAACCGTAATGGTGGCGGGCGGTGGTGAAGAGCTCTGCCCTACCGAATCGGCCGTATTTGATACCTTATTTGCCACTAGCCTCAAAAACGACCAGCCAAAAACCACCCCCCGCCCGTATGATATTCAGCGTGATGGTTTAGTGATTGGTGAAGGTGCAGGAACTTTAGTGCTTGAAGAGTATCAACACGCCATCGCACGCGGTGCCGTCATTCACGCAGAAATCATCGGTTTTGCCAGCAACTGCGATGCCGCCCATGTCACTCAACCACAAATGGACACCATGCAAATCTGCATGGAGATGGCGCTGCGTGATGCCAAGTTAAGTGCAGATAAAATTGACTATGTTTCGGCTCACGGCACGGCGACCGACCGGGGAGACATAGCCGAAAGTCACGCCACCGCAAACGCGTTGGGTAAAGTGCCGATCAGCTCGTTGAAAAGTTATTTTGGTCACACATTGGGCGCATGTGGTGCGGTTGAAGCTTGGTTGGGTTTAGAAATGATGCGCAGCGGTTGGTTTAATCCAACCCTTAACCTAGATAACATCGACCCGCAATGTGGCGATCTTGATTACATTACAGGCACAGGACGTGAGCTGGATGCGCAATATCTAATGAGCAATAACTTTGCTTTTGGTGGCATCAACACCTCGATTATTTTTAAGAAATTCAGCGAATAATCCCATAAAAAGCCGTTGCCCACACAACGTCTTTTTTTACGAGTTTATTTATCCGGCATTTGCCTCTTAAATATTGGTCGCCTGCCAAATACTCACCAGCAATCAGCCAATACTTTTCGCAAGTACTTCGAGGATTTGCGGTCTGAAAATAAAAAACACCGCGCCAAGCAAACAGAGCCCTGCCCACACAAAATCAAGCCTGAAAGGCTCTTTCATGTAGATCAATGCAAAAGGCACAAATACCGATAAGGTGATCACTTCTTGCAATATTTTCAATTGGCCAAGGTTTAATACCGTATAGCCAATCCGGTTAGCGGGTACTTGGAAGAGATATTCAAACAGGGCAATTCCCCAACTGACCAACGCTGCAATAATCCACGGTTTGTGGCTGAGATCTTTTAAGTGAGCGTACCAAGCAAAGGTCATAAATACGTTGCTGATCAACAAAAGCCCAATAGTCATCACGACGGGAGGAAGGGTGAACATTAAGACAAACTCCAAAATAATCAAACACGAACTGAACTCACAAACGAGCAGAGTCTGCGCTCAACGTTTCCCTTCGTCAATATTATTGATGAGCGCTAAGCTGCCCAGAATACGAACCAATTCAGCCAACACAACAACTGACTTGGTTTTGCCACTATCACTCAAAGTTAATACTCATACACATTCTGTTAATGGAAATTAACGATATATTTTCTCCCGAAAGATCAGCCTAACTAAAAGGATGGTTTATTCAAAATACTATCCAGTTCTGCTCTAATAAAAGCTGATATTTCGGCTAGCTTTCTCGGGAGTGGATTTTGGTAAGGGTAGGCAATATAGATCGATCTTTCCGTATCGAAAGTTTCGATAACATGGATGTTGTTTATGTAGCTACCTTTCATGAGATAATTTGGAATAACACCCACACCTACGCCTCTAGAAACAAAATTCATTAGAATAGACGTATTGTCAACTTCAATGACATCACTGTAATCCTTCTTTATTAACTCTTTACTCGAATGTTTTT
>NZ_NDIO01000233.1:0-15489 GCF_002241085.1 Vibrio sp. V03_P4A6T147 | reverse complement strand
CTCTTACACGTATCGTGAGACTTTAACGTTTCGCTATGCAATAAAAAGAGATTGAATTTCTGTAATTATTTGAATTTAAATGATAATTCTCATTCGGTGTCTTTCTGGTAGAGAAAAAACAACAGGTGGGGGATTGCTGAAAAAAGTGAAATCCGTAATCTGAAGTTGTCAGCAGGAAGCGGACACGGAACAGGAAAGACCCAAGGATAGGTCATCTTCAGGACGAAGATTCGATAATTCAGGAAGAATGATCGGCAAGGATAGCGAAGGACATTAGCTGGATGCTGAATAACTAGGATGGTTATCAAGGAAAGTTAATGGACGGTGCAAAGGAAAAGTGCACAAATCTGTCGGGACGACGGAGTTAAGGACACCGCTAGGAAGGCGATGAAAGGGAATGCGCTGAGGGAATCAGCAGACTATCAAGGAATTGATGCAGGGAGCACTTATCAGTAGCTGGATTGCTGCGAGTAAGAACTGGAACCCCACTAAGTGAGAGCTTAGTGGGGTTTTCTTTATTTTGGTTACCTAAAAATAATGGCCACCTGAAAATAATAAGTGGTGAGGTTAACATTGCTTCCTGCGGAGTAACTCCAGATAATAGGTGAAAATAATGAAAGGATATGATGATGATTCGCTTAGCCGTTATTGGAACCAACTGGATTACTGACCAATTTATCGAAGGGGCATTAAAAACGGGGGAATTTCAGCTAGTAGCGGTTTATTCCCGTTCGCTGGACAGGGCGAAACAATTTGCCGAAAAATACGATGCTCCTGCTTTGTTTACTGACCTTAAGAGCCTAGGTGAGAGTGACAATGTGGATGCCGTGTACATCGCCAGCCCGAATGTACTGCATGGTCCACAGTCGATTCAAATGATGCAAGCGGGCAAACATGTTATCTGTGAGAAGCCGCTGGCTTCTGATTTCTCATTAGCACAGCAGATGTATCAAGTTGCCAAACAGCATGGCGTAGTATTATTCGAGGCCTTTATAACCCCACATTTGCCCAATTTTTCCGTTCTCAAACAAGAGCTATCGCAGATTGGCGCTATCCGTAAAGCGGTGCTCAGCTACTGCCAGTATTCCTCTCGTTACCCTAAATATCTCAAAGGTGAGATGCCCAATACCTTTTTGCCCGAGTTCTCTAATGGTTCGATCATGGATATTGGTTATTACTGTTTGGGCTCAGCCATTGAACTGTTTGGTGAGCCTAAATCGGTGCAAGCCCAAGCGCATTTACTGGAGACGGGGGTTGATGGTAACGGCAGTGTGATCTTAGGATATGACGGTTTTGATGTGCTATTAATGCATTCAAAAACCAGTGACTCCTATTTGCCGAGCGAAATTCAAGGTGAAGAGGCTGCACTGCACGTTGAGATGATTTCTACCTGCAACCGCATTACGAGAATTAACCGTAGTGGTCAAACCCAAGATCTGAGTATTGAGCAACACGCCAACCGCATGTTTTACGAAGCACAAAAATTTGCAGATCAGATACAGAACAAGACAATAGATGAGCAATGCAAATTACGCTCACTCACCGTTTCCAAATTATTGACAGAAATACGCCGCCAAACGGGCGTGATTTTTCCAACCGATAACCTGTAGTTTCATCGCACAGAGAAGAGAGCAAAAATAATGCAAGCTGAAGTAAAGTGGGTCGAAAATTTCAAGTTCTTGGGCCAATCCCAATCTGGTCATTCGGTGGTGATGGATGGCAGTGGTGGTGCAACCGCGCCTAGCCCGATGGAGATGGTTCTTATGGCCGCGGGAGGTTGTAGCTCTGTGGATGTGGTTGATGGCTTAAAATCGGCCAATCAACAGGTCACTGCATGTAACGCCAAATTGACGGCTGAGCGCCGTGAAACCGCACCGCGGATTTTTACGCTAGTCAATATCCATTTCGACGTATCAGGCGTTGATCTTGACCCTAATGTCGTTGAAAAAGTGACGGCCGATTCATTAGAAAAGTACTGTTCTGTCTGCTTAATGTTAGGCAAAGGTGTCACAATGACTCACAGTTGGTCGATTGTTTAAGCCATTCAATCAATAAAACTAGGAAAAAGCAATATGCTCTGATCTTGTCTTTTCCTGTGCGTTACAGGTTGGTTGAAATTAAAGAGGAAAGTGAAACAGTGAGCTTTTCTCTTTTTTCTTTTGTTTATCCAAGTAGTCTAAATACACTAGATGCATAAGGAGGAACGGCTCATGACCGAAATGGAAAAAATGATGAATGGTATGGTGTTTGACGGTGCAGACCCAGAAATGGAAGCCATTCGTAGCAAAGCAGGACATTTACTGTTGCAGATCAACCAATGCGCCGATGCTACAGCCCGCCATCAATTGCAAACTCAGCTATATCGTCAAATTGGCCAACAAAGTGTTGTGCAGCCTCCTTTCTATTGTGAATTCGGTGAAACAATTTCCATTGGTGATCAAACCTTTATCAACATGAATGTCACTATGCTTGATGGCGCTAAAATCACGATTGGTAATCATGTTTTGATTGGCCCTAACACCCAGTTTTATACACCAGCGCATGCTTTGGATTATCGCAGCCGCCGCTTGTGGGAAACATTTTGTAAGCCGATTACGGTTGAAGATGACGTATGGATTGGTGGCAACGTTGTGATTAATCAAGGAGTCACGATTGGTGCGCGTTCGGTTGTCGCGGCAAATTCAGTGGTCAATCAGGATGTGCCAGCTGATAGCCTAGTCGGAGGCACACCAGCGAGAGTGCTCCGTTCATTAAAAGAAATGAATGGAACATCTGACCTGCATAGTGCAGTTAAGGAAGGGCATCATTGAAGCAGCATAAACATACACTATTTGGTGTTGCGGCTATCTTGCTGTGGAGCTGTCTCATGGGGCTAATCAGAACGGTCACCGAGCAATTTAGCCCAATTGGTGGGGCGGCACTGATTTACACTGTGAGCTCAGTATTTCTGATGCTTGTCATGGGCGTGCCTAAATTCAAACACTTTTCTCTGCGTTATGTTCTGATCGGTGGCGTGCTTTTTGTGAGCTACGAAATCTGCTTAGCATTAGCGTTAGGTATGGCCAATGATCGCCATCAAGCGCTCGAGATGGCGGTGATTAACTATTTGTGGCCAGCCTTGACAGTGTTGTTTGCGGTATTTCTCAGCCGTAAACCCGTCCATATTCTGGTGTATCCAAGCGTTGCGCTCGCATTTGTTGGGGTTGCTTGGACCATTACTGGTGATAGTGGGTTTTCGGTGATGCAAATCTCAGCCAATATTGCGACTAATCCCTTAACCTATAGCATGGCGTTTGGCGGGGCGATTATTTGGGCTGTTTATTGCAATATCACCAAACAGTTAGCCAATGGACAAAATGCCATTATCCTGTTCTTTATGGCTACTGCTATCGCCCTCTGGATTAAGTATTTTCTTAGCAGCGAAAGCACTTTAGTGTTTAGCGTTCCAGCAACCTTGAATTTAGCGTTAACGGGTGTGGTGATGGGCAGCGGTTATGCACTTTGGAATGTGGCAATCTTGCGCGGCAACATGGTTCTATTGGCGACTCTTTCTTATTTCACGCCAGTGATTTCAACCTTGCTTTCATCGCTAATCTTAGGTGTAGCGCTTGGGCTAAGCTTTTGGCAAGGTGTGATTATGGTGACGATGGGTTCTTTAATTTGTTGGTGGGCGACCAGAGAACGTCAATCTACTGTGCAAGAGAAAATGCCAATAGCCTGACATCGCAACAGCTTTGCTATGTATAAAAAAGCCCTCTCGGGAACGAGAGGGCTTTTTCCGTTTAATTGAGACTGATTAACGAGCTACGTTCATGGTTAATTGCAGTACGAATGGCAGCTTTGATAAACGCTTATGTAGCGAGCGACGAGTACTTTCGATATCTTCGAGTGCAATCATTTCATTCTCATCAGGGCGAATGTCGACATTGACCCACAGCTCATGACCGACTTTAGTCACCGCAGTCAACTCGATATCTTGCTCTGATTCTTCACCTACGGCAATGACACCTTGATCCACGGTTTTACAAATCTCTTTGCTTGGTGACATCATCAACAATTCACGCGTTGCCGATTTAAGCATGTCATAAGGCACTTTGATAAAGTAAAACGACATTAATAGCATCATGATTGGGTCTGCATAGACGGCATATTTTGCCCAAGGAGACAAGGTCATCAACCAAGCGGCAATGAAACCGACCGTTACCGCGACGCTTAATAGCGTGTCCATTTGCCACTGTTTTACTTCAGCGTCAATCAAACCAGAAGAGTAACGTTTACTCTTGTTGACCATGAACCACCACGCAATCGCACAACCAATCACGTTCACTGTGCCAAAAACAGTGGCGATAGAAGCATCCACTTCTCGACCACCGCTAAACAATGCCATGACAGCCGAGTACAACGAATAACTCACGACTAACAAAATAACGCTGGCTTTGATAGCAATAACCGCAGGTTCTAGCACCGCGCGTCCAAAGGGAAAAGTCGAGTCAGAAGGTTTACGAATGTAGCGTGACGCCACCAGCGACAATAATGTTAACAGCAAACTAACCAGTGAATACACACCGTCAAACACGATAACCAGTGAACCGACAAGCATACCAACCACAAGTCCGCCACCAGCAAAGCCAGAAGCTAAAAGGGCCGAAATCGTCAAAATGCGATTTTCATTATTTCTTGTTCGAGCACACATAAAAGACTACCTGTTGAAAACATGCTGTTATTTTGGCTTAAAGCACGGTTTTGACAATCTCTAAGTGCATTGGTCGTTGGCTTGAATATTGGGAAGTAAGTTTATTTTTAATTAAAACAATTGGTTATGAGTTTATTTGCCTGTCAGGATAATTGACGCTGACTGTCTTCGCTTTAGATTGTTTGAAATGTGGGCATCTTGAAAGCTAAACAACGAAAATTAAAAATCAAACAAATAGTCACGCAACTTATCGGCTAACCAGTTCATGCCAGGGTGTTCGGCCATGCCAGTGGCCGTAAACATGCAGTAATCTTCTTGAGTGAGACCGTAGGTGTGCTTAATCACCGTTAGCTTTTGTTCACGTAGGAAGTGGCGAATTAAAGGTTCTGGCAATACGCCCCATGCATTCTCAGTCAAAATGGTATTGAGCATGTAATCGAAACTGGAAAAGCCAATGTAGCGACGAGAGAAAGGTTGTAATTCGGGGTTATCTTTTTCGTTTAAATAGACCATCACGGCTTGCATTGCTCTGCGCAGCTCTTCGTCGGTGACTCGCGAAATTTTAGTTAGCGGGTGGTCACTTTTGCACACCGACATCATCCGGATTTTACCCAAAGGTTGATAAGTGATCCGCGGGTCGTTGATTCTTTCGTAATCGACGCCAAAGGCAAAATCGACTTGATGAGTGGCAATCAAGTTGGCTAAGTCGCCGCTAGAAGCCAATACAAGGTTGAACGAGGTCGCGGGAAAACGATTATTCAGCTGGTGTGCAAAATCTTGCCACAAGGCATCAGGAAGAGAATCATCACGGGCAATCCACATCTCGGCGTTGAAGCCCCGTGATATTTGCGTACAGGTGTGTTTTATACGTGCAATGGTCACCAAAACACTTTCACAATCTTTATAAATCGCTTTCCCCGCTTCAGATAAGGTCAGGTTGTTGCCAGTGCGCACAAAAAGAGCGGTATCGAGCTCTTTCTCCAACGCTTTAATCGCCATGCTGAGTTTGGTTCGGTTACATTCTAATTGTCGCGCCGCTTCGGAGACTGAGCCAGTGTCCGCGACAGAGAAAAATGCTTCAATTTGAGAAAGGTTCATAACGTTCTCTAAGGCACAATAATGGGTTGATCATAAACAATTTTAGTACCACTGCCTACCTGATGTTCTTCTACCAACTGACGGTTTTCTCGCCAATCAAAGCCAGTTCATCATTTCTTAGTCAAGATTGAGCTGTAACTCTATGAACGTAACACAGTTTTGGTTTATTCTTGGGAAAATTTCCCCAATACAAGAAGTAACACGGAGGCCATGATGGCGAACGAATGGGATGAGTGTGCGGCTCAGTGGGAGCAGGACGAATCCACAACGCTTTTTGCTCAAAATGTGTTTCAGCAATTGCAGAAACGGGTCACTCTCGAAGGTAAACATGTTCTTGATTTCGGGTGTGGTACGGGTTTGCTGAGCCAAATGATGTCTCGCCATGCCAGAGATATTGTCGCGCTCGATGGCTCTGAGGCCATGATTGAAGAGTTGGATAAAAAAGAGTTGGCCAACGTTGAACCCGTGGTGGATTTTCTGACCCGTGGTCTAGTCGCGCAACATCCGGCCTTTCGCAAACAATTCGATCTTGTTGTGGCGTCATCTGTGTGCGCGTTTGTGCCGAATCTTAATGAAGTATTTACCATCATTCATTCTCTATTAGATGAGCATGGCGTTTTTATTCATTGGGACTGGTTGGTTGAAGAAGATGATCCTGACTATGGTCTTAGCCAAAACCAAATTGAGACACAACTGAAAAGCGCAGGTTTTAGCCAAGTGGAAACCGCAGTTGCGTTTGAGATTAAAAATTCAAAAGGTCTAGCGCCAGTAGTGATGGGTATTGGTAGGAAATAACATCATAAAGTCGATGGTTTTCCAGATTGAGAATGGCTTATTTACATTATTTCACTGTTCCATAATGACCAACTTGCGTAAGCTCTAGCTTGTTGATAAGTGTCATGATAGTCACTCCCTAGAAGACTATAAGGCATTGATCACGAATAATTCTGTTTGTTGACTGATAACTCATGGCTAGGGTTAAGCAAAAATAAAAGCACATCAGAAGATAAATAAAGAAGGCCAGCGCAAAATAGTGCTGGCCTTCTTTATTTTAAGCATTGAGCTAAATTTTCAATGTTGATTCACAAACATCTGTGTGGTTTTTTGAGTTGATCACACAACCATTTCAAAGCTTGGTCGTTCATACTGGGCTTGTTCCACACTAAACTGTAAGCCACTTTCCCATAATTGAAAGGTAACGGTTTGATGAGCAACTCCCTAGCTTGCATCGCTTGTTCCGCCCAGCGTTTGGAGCAAGTAAAGAGTGAGTCGGTATGTTTGCATAAGATGGCGGCCGCACCAAAGTCAGCAACAACAACTGGAACATGACGAGCTCGATGAGATTGAGCTAAATTCTGTTCAAAAAAAGGTTCAGCCAGCTCTTTGTCCATGATGCCGATATGCGATTGAGCAAGGTAGTGATCGATAGTGAGTTCTTCATTGGCTAAAGTATGATCACTACGCATTAAGCAGACCATTTCATCGTGAGCAATCACTTCCCACACGAGTTCTTTATCTCGCGTTGGGGGCTGGCTGATATCGTGTGGCAAAATGACGAAATCAATCAGCCCGCTTTGCAGGGCGTCGAAGCCATAGTGATCTTTCGAGTAGATAGTAAAGGAAGCTTGCGGTGCATGATTTTTTATTACGTTTGTCAAAATAGGAGCAAACAACTCAAAGGCACTTTCTCGCATCGCAAGGCGGTATTTCCCCTGATAGTGTTGAGGTTCGAAATTTGAGTGATGCAGCAATCCATTCATGCTAGAGAGGATTGAATGGACAGTGGGGCCCATTTGTAGCGCGAAAGGGGTAGGTATCAAATGTGTACCGTCACGATAAAATAGTTCATCTTCCAAGAGAATGCGCAATTGCGACAAGTTTTTACTGATGCTTGAAGGGCTAATGCAGAGCTGGGCTGCTGTCTGCGTGACGCTGCGGGTACTGAGCATGACGTGTAGCGCTGTTAAGTGTTTTAAACTGATTCTTGAAAGGTGAATATAATCCATAAATAAAGGCGGTTCCTCCAAACTTTTTCAAAAGCATATCACTGACATACTGACAAATTACACGAAAAGATGCGGGTTATTTGACAAGCTGCCGAAATATTTACCGCTATGTACCTACATCAACTTCCATCGCCTTTATTTCGAGAATCGTGTTTATGTAAACAGCGCGTGGATTTCTTCTAATACATGAGGATTGGCAATGGCACCTAAGTTTTTGACTGTCTCGCCATGAAGTAGTTGCTTCACCGCGAGTTCTACCAGTTTTCCGGATTTGGTGCGCGGCACATCACTGATGGAATGGATCTGCGCAGGAACATGACGAGGGGAGCAGTTTTCTCTTAGGCGCTGTTTGATGGTGTTCACCAGTAGGGTGTTGAGTTCGCACTGTGGAGCCAGTTGTACAAAAAGGATGATCTGCTCATCATTATCGATTTTCTGACCCACTGCGACCGAATCTTGTATTTCAGGCAAGCTATTTACTTGCTGATAAATTTCCGACGTGCCGATACGCACGCCTCCAGGGTTTAAGGTGGTGTCACTGCGCCCATAAAAACGTATTCCCCCATTGTCGGTCCACTCAACTTCATCACCGTGGTGCCATACACCAGAGAACTTGCTCCAATACGCATCGTGATAACGTTGGCCATCGTCATGCCAAAACCCGATGGGTTGATTAGGGAAACTGTTGCAGCAGACTAACTCTCCCCGTTGTTGTATCACGGGTTGACCAAGGTCGTTAAATACGGCGACATCAAGTCCTAAGCCTGCGCCTTGGCATTCTCCTCGATACACCGGCGATATGGGGTTGCCAAGCACGAAGCAGCCACAAATATCGGTTCCACCCGAGATAGAGGCGAGGTGTAAGTCCGCTTTTATGTTGGCGTATACATAATCAAATTGTTTTGGGTACAAAACCGAACCTGTTGAACACAATGTTTTCAGTGAGGAGAGAGGGTAGTAATCGCTCGGTGAATACGCAGTTTTTTGCAGTGCCTCTAAATATTTGGCCGATGTACCGAACAAAGTGATGTTGGCTTCTTCTGCCAAATCCCACAATACACCCGGTTGCGGATACATTGGGCTACCATCATAAATAACCAACGTAGCACCGCTAGCGAGCGCCGAAACATGCCAGTTCCACATCATCCACCCACAAGTGGTGTAATAAAACACACGATCGCCCGGTTGAATATCACAGTGTAATTGATGCTCTTTGAGATGATTTAAAATCGTACCGCCAACCGAATGGGCGATGCATTTAGGTTTACCTGTCGTACCTGATGAGTACAAGATAAACAGTGGGTCATTGAAGCCAACGCGTTCATAGCGTAGCCCACGTGGAAGGTAACTTGCGAGAATCGCATTCCAATCAGAAAAAGCGTCGTTAAAATCAGACGTGAGTGAGCGTTGCTGTAAATATTCGATCTGACAAATGTTGTGTAGGCTCGAAATAGCATCGGCAATCTGACCGTTTTTTTCTTCCATGAGGTGGGTTTTGCCATTAAACGTATACCCATTGCAGCAGAACAAAATTTTGGGTTGTACTTGGCCGAAACGCTCCACTACGCTGTCGACACCGAAATCAGGAGAGGTTGATGTCCAAACGGCTCCTAAGCTAGTAGCCGCTAACATAGCCACTAAAGTTTCGGTCATATAGGGTAAGTAACCGGCGACAACATCACCTTTTTCAACTCCATTTTGTTTTAACCACTGCTGGATAATAGAAACCTGATCACTGAGTTGCTGCCATGTTAGCTTCTTGCTTTGCCCATTTTCATTTTTAAACCAAACGGCAATGCCTTCTGGTTGTTGAAACGCATAAGAAAGCAGATTTTCCGCGTAGTTCAATTGTGCTTGGGGAAACCAAATTGTGTCTCTGGCGGCGGTGAAGTCATCCCATCTCGCAATCCCCTCACCGTAAATGCAGTTACCACGAAAGCCGATCACATCGCAAAATTGCCACACTTCTAACCAAAATTGTTTTCTCTCGGCAACGGACCAGAGATGCAGTTGTGAGTAGCTTTCTATCGCCTCACCTTGCATATTAATGTGCTCAATAAACTGGTTTAAATTGGACGCTTTGATGCGGTCTTGGCTAGGGACCCAAAGCGGTGTGTGCGGCGTCAAATTTTCTTCAAACATAATCGCGTTCCCTACAACCCTACAAGTGGGTATATATCCGTTTATTTTCTGATCTGTTGGCACTGTTTAGTGTTGTCGGCGAACGCCGTAAAGTCAAACGGGTTGGCCATAATCATATCCCTGATATCTAAGTAAAAAAACCATAAATGTAAAATATTTGTTACGCGTGAGCGTCGTCAGATGTCGAGCCTAAGATTGGCAGACTTTTCACGAGGCGATAGGCTTAATGCAATCGGTTTGTTAAAAGGTTGTGGTATGACGCAGTATCATTCTAAGCCATTAAATAGCAAAGGTTTCATTGACTGGAGTAACGAAGAGGATCGGATTTGGTATGATCTGATCGCACGTCAAGAGACCGTCGTTGAGCAGCGAGCATGCCAAGCCTATTTGGATGGGTTAGCGATGCTGCAACTCTCTAAAGATCAGGTTCCTCAGTTGCCCGATATCAACCGTATTTTGCAACGTGAAACCGGATGGCAAGTCGAGCCGGTGCCCGCTTTAATTAATTTCGATCGATTTTTCGCCTTATTGGCAGAGAAAAAATTTCCAGTTGCCACGTTTTTGCGTAGCCGTGAAGAGTTTGACTATTTGCAAGAACCGGATTTTTTTCATGAGATTTTTGGTCATTGCGCGATGCTTACTCATCCTGATTTTGCATCATTTACTCAGGTTTACGGCAAGCTTGGGGCTAACGCGAGCCCAAAACAGAGAGCTTATTTGGCGCGGCTCTATTGGTTTACGGTCGAATTTGGTTTAGTGCAAGAAAGTGACGGTGTAAAAATCTATGGCGGAGGTATTTTATCCTCTCCCGCTGAAACCGTGTATAGCCTTGATAATCAAACGGCCATACGTGAAAAATTTGACATCCAACAAGTGCTGAGAACGCCATATCGTATTGATATCATGCAACCCATTTACTATGTGTTGGATGATCTACGAGATCTGTACCATTTGAGCCAAGAAAATCTTGTACAGCAGGTAGAAAGTGCCATGCAGGCAGGCTTGTTGGCCCCCTTATTTCAACCCAAGGAAGAGACCCATGCTTGAAGAATTACGTTGTGAAGCTTGTAGCCTTGATGCGCTAGCATTATCGATCCCCGAGCAGCAGCAACTACTCACTGAACTTGAGGGGTGGTCTATTGTTGTACGTGATGGCATCCCCCAGTTGGAAAAAGTGTATGTGTTCAAAAACTTCAAGTTGGCGTGGGCATTTTCTAACCAAGTTGCTCAATTAGCTGAAGCGGAATTCCACCACCCCAGTTTGTTATTAGAGTGGGGCAAAGTGACCGTGACTTGGTGGAGCCATTCCATCAAAGGATTGCACAAAAACGATTTTATCTGCGCCGCAAAATGTGATGGATTAATCGATTAAAACCAATACTATCAATGTGTTAGTTTTAGATCTCGACCTGGTGGTTATTTTCCCTTCGTTGTGCACTTGAAGCTGCAGCAGTGCTGGCTACGTTTGCTCAACCCAGCATAGAGTTTACTTGTGCTCATGGGGATGAGCTCACTTACCGCCTACCTGCAACTTCAACAAGTTGTTTGGATGTATCCGGTCGTTTTTCTACGCAAAAGCCAAACCGTGACCTACACTTTGAAAAGCTCATAATACAAATTTCATATAAACCCAGTGGCTGGGGCGACGATGGCTTTACAAAAAGTTGTTCATTTCTATGCGTAGGGTTTGACTATGAAAATATCAACGAAAATCATTGCGGCATGTACTATCTTGTGTTCAGTTGGCGTGGTAATCAGCGGTGGTTTTGTTGGGTGGCGAGCATCAGAGCTCTCAAGCCAAGCACTTTATGACCGAGCCGCAAATCAACTTACCTCCGTACGCGAAATCAAAAAGAGTGAAATAACTAACTATTTCAAACAGATCCGTCTGCAAATTGAGACCTTGTCTTCCGAGGTATCGACTCAAGAAGCAATGGATTCTTTTACTCGTTCGTTCTCTCGTTATCCTGCCCACCGTATAACGCCCCAAGATATGGATGCGCTAGAACGGTATTATCGTGATCAGTTTGGTCGTACTTACCGTCAGGAAAACAATGGCAGTCAGCCAAATGAACTTGGTGCATTTGCACAGCTTTCAGAGCAGGGAAAAGCACTGCAGGCTCGCTACATCGGCGTAAACCCTAACGAGCTTGGATCCAAACATCACTTGGATTTTGATTCATTGGGCAGCAGCTATGATGAAGCTCACCGGCGTTATCACGCCTCATTTAGGCGATTTTTAGAAGCGTTTGGCTATTACGATATTTTCCTTGTCGATTTGTCAGGCAACGTGGTTTATACCGTGTTTAAAGAACTGGATTTTGCGACCAATTTATCAACTGGCGCATATCAAAATTCGGGGCTAGGCCATGCATTTGCTAAGGCAAAAAACTTGCAAGAGGGGCAATCCTACCTCGAAGATTTTGCACCTTATTATCCTTCCTATGAGGCAGCGGCTTCGTTTATTTCGGCCCCAATTTTCAAAGAACAGCAGCGGGTAGGCACGCTGATCTTTCAGATGCCGATCGATGTGATCAACAACATCATGACATTTGGCGGTAGCTGGGCTGATGCGGGGCTCGGTAAAAGTGGAGAAACTTACCTTGTGGGGCAAGATGGTTTATTGCGCAGTCAATCACGGTTTTTATTAGAAGATCCTGAGCAATACTTTCAAACCTTAACTGATATTGGTGTTGAGCCTGCCACCATTGAGCAAATCAAAACCAAGGGTTCGGCCATTGGACGTCAACGCATCAAGACCGACGCGGTACGACAGGCATTGGCGGGTGGACAAGGCCTAGAAACCATCAAAGACTATCGCAATGTTGAAGTACTTTCGGCCTACGCACCTCTGGATGTTTTGGGACAAAAATGGGCCATATTAACTGAAATCGATCAATCTGAGGCGTTACGAGATGTCTCGACTTTAGAGCGTTCAGTACTGCAGACGGTGTTGATTAGCATTGCTGTTCTTGTGGTGCTCTCACTCTTTATTTCTTACGTCGTAGGAAGTGGTATATCCAAACCTATCCGTAGTGCGTCGTTAGAGCTGCATCGGATTAATCAGGAGAATGATTTAACCGCGCGTTTAAGTGAAAAGGGTAAAGATGAAATGGCGGAAGTTGCGGTTGCCTTTAACCAGCTATTTAGCAGCTTACAGAAAACCATTGAGCAGTTTGCGCGGGCGACGGAGTCACTCAACGGCAGCACTCATCGTATGTCTTCCAATATGGAGAGCACGCGAGGCGCTGTTGCCGAGCAGAGTATGAGAACAGAATCGGTCGCGGCGGCGGTAAATCAAATGAGTGCTTCAATTGGCGAGGTAGCGCAGTTTGCTAGCCGAGCTGCCGATTATGTGAAATCAGCTAATGATACAGGGTCACAAAGTGTCGACGTCGGGGAAGCGTTGGGAAATGAAATCAGTTTGTTGAGCGATGAGATGAAGATGGCGGTGGAAGCTATTGAGCGGCTCCATAGTGAAAGTAATTCTATTGCTGAAGTGCTTGATGTTATCCAAGCTATCGCCGAGCAGACCAACTTACTTGCCCTTAATGCGGCGATTGAAGCCGCACGTGCTGGCGAGCAGGGGCGTGGTTTTGCGGTCGTTGCCGATGAAGTGCGATCATTAGCAGGGCGCACTCAAACTTCTACTGAAGAGATCCGTAAAAAAATCGATTCGCTACAACATGAAATAAACAGTGTGTCGCAGGGAATTGAAAAGGCCAATAAAACCGTGGTGAAAGGGGTTGAAACCTGCCATTTGAATACGGATATGCTTGCTCAAATCATGTCAATGTTAACCGAACTGAATGACATGAATGTGCAAATTGCTGCCGCGACAGAAGAGCAAAAATCAGTAACGGATGAAATCAGCAGTAGCATTACTTCGATTGCCGATGCTTCACTGTCGGTTTCTGGACAAGTGAATGATGTTGATGGAGTGCTTACCGACCTTTCTGGGCAAGCAGAGACACTAAATAGTGAGATTGCTCAGTTCAAATATAAGGCGTAACACTAAGACATTTCCTACTTAATCAGCAACTGTGTTGGTTACATTCGCTCCAAGCATAGAGTTATACTCGGTTTAACTATGCTTGGAGCGTTGAAGGCTCTGTCTCGTTGACCAAGTTATTGATCCAACGTTTGGAATAGATCCGTTGTGTTGTAAGGATAATTTTGACGGCCTCTTCAAGCATAATAACCATCATAACCCAATGCAAAGGCCAGCCAAGAACCAACCCAGTGTAATAAGCCAACGGAATTCCAATCGCCCATTGGCCAAATAAGTCAATGAAAATACTGTAGTTAATATCGCCGCCACTTTTTAACACGCCACCGATACCGACCATATTAAATACCCGTAGTACCATCCCAAACGCCATTACTAAGCAAACATTCACGGCCATTTGTGTATCATGCAGTGGACTTTTTTCGATCAAAGCGTAAATCCAAGGTTCAGCCAAAAAGCAGAACAATGCCAGCAGCAACGCCAGCCCGCAGCTAGTAAGTACATACCACCAAGAAGTCTGCGCGGCACGTTCGTAACGCTGTGCACCAATTTCATGTCCAAGCAAGATAGAGGCGGCCACGGCAAATCCAAGAAAGGCGGAAATGAGTACACTTTCAATGGGGGAAAGCAGTGAGATAATCGCAAGTTCAGAAACGCCCAACTGGCCGACAATAACGTTGTAAATCAAAATGCCAGCCGCCCATGCTGAATCGTGAATAATCATTGGCCTTGCGACTTTAAAATAGCGCTGTCTATGGTGTTTCATTTTTGCTTGCTGCCAGTTTTCGCGATTGGGCAATAGATGAGCGTAATGTCGCTTTACTTGCCAAAAAAGCAGCATGGTTTGGCAGCCGCGTGAGATGCTTGTGCCAATCGCTGCACCCACAACCCCCAATTCTGGAAAGCCGAACAGGCCAAAGATGAGTAAAGCGTTTAAGACTGCGTTAATAATGATGGCGAGAATGCTTACTTGAGTTGGCAACTTTGCCACGCCGACAGAACGTAGTGCGCTCTCTAGTGGCACTACTAATGCGGTACAAAATAAGCTAAGTGCTGTGATCCATAAATAATCCGTGGCTAGTGTGACGTATTGAGCATCATTGGCCACTAAAGAAACAACAGACTGAGGTATCCACAAATAGAGCAGCATAAAGGGGAGTGTAAACAGCAGAGCCACTATCCAAGACTGAGCCAATGTCCGTTTTATGCCCTCGATGTTACCTGCACCAAAATATTGCGAAGCTAACACGCTTACTGCACCGCTAGCGCCAACAATAACGATGAGATTAAAGAAAAATATTCGGTTGCCAACACCAACGGCCGCCGTAGCGGATTCACCTAATTGGCTGACCATAAAAATATCCACTACACCTAACAGTGAAAACAGCATTGACTGGAGGGATACCGGTACGCCAATATCGATCAATTTGCGCCAAAATTGACGGTCTAGCTGATGAAAGGGAGTCATAAACATGCTGCATTACCTCATTTTGATATGCGGCAAGTGTAAATCGAATCGTAATTTTTGTATTCTCTCAATA
>NZ_NDIO01000117.1:0-15505 GCF_002241085.1 Vibrio sp. V03_P4A6T147 | reverse complement strand
ATGAAACGCTCATTAGTGAAATACATTACCAGTTTAACTTTTAGAAGATCACGTACCCAAACCATTGGAATGGCTAATAACAGAATAGCTCTAACCCTTAAGGATATAAAATCAGCGATCTAAACTGTATGAGAGATGAATAAAAGAAGAAACGCCCAGGCAAGGGCGCTTTGTTAGGCTTTATTCTGCAACGCGGCGAACTTGAATGATCATTCCCATTAATGGATGGTCTAGATAGTGGGTTTCGTTGCTGCGCATACGGCGTTTTTGGTCCATCCGATAGCTCTTTAAAAACTCTTCCTTTTCCACTGTTGGAGAGATGGCTTCTAGGTTTCCAAGTTGAACCTCGGCATTTTGCTCTTCAGGTGTAATGTCTAACTCCAATGGTTTACTTTGGAGCATGATTTCTCGCACACTCGGGGCTTTAAGGTCGAGCGTGGTTTCAGCATAAAGATAGTGCTGCACATAGATTTGCAATTTACCGTCGAGTTCGTAAAGGGGACTCGCGATGTTTTGTTCTAGCACACCGTTTACTGGCGATTCTTCTAGTACGGCTACTTTTTCACTGCCGTCAGTATTGAATTTAGCGGAGTAATCTTTACCCGCTTGAATATGGAAAATCGGTGCGGAAGCTCTGCCTTGATCGCCTTGACGCCAAGCCGTATGCAATAGCACTTCAAAGCCGGCGTGGTTTTTCAGTTTTTGTGCTTGATCGTTAAGTTGGTAGTCGGAAAAAGGCAGCATTTTCACGCCTTTTTCTTGGCGATAGTTTAAGTCACTAAAACTGCCCGCGCGTTGAATATTGATTTCAGGCAATGAGTTAGGCCACGACTCACTGACCTTCTCTGCATCAATTGCACGCTTAAAAATGATCACTTCTATGTCAAATTGCCGTTGTGCCAGACTTGGCATCGAAATAAGCAAAAGTAGGAGTGGGATCAGTTTTTTCATTATGGCTCCATCATTTTTTGTGCGTAATTTATGCTCTAGGCATCAGGTTTTGTTGGAATTCGCTGAGCATACTCGACACAAATTGAATTCGTTCACGTCTATCAGCTAATGGTACAGCAAACTTAAACTTAGTTGGCCCTTCCATTGCAAATTTTTTCGGTTGTGATTGCAGAAGTCTAACCAAAAAGACGGGGTTAATGTCAGCATCTGGATAGAACTCAATGTAGCCGCCTTTTTCATGCGCTTCGATTTTCTTCACTTTTATACGTGCAGCATCAATTTTTACTTCAGCAACGCCGAGTAAGTTATTTGCAGCATCAGGTAATTTACCAAAGCGATCAATCAACTCGACTTTGAGCTCGGCGAGCTCATCTCGGCTAGCGACACTCGCTATCTGTTTATACATGGAGAGGCGAGTATTTACATCAGGAATGTAATCATCGGGTAATAGCGCAGGCAAACGCATTTCTACTTCGGTTTGTTCACGAAGCAAATCGTCAAGAGAAGGTTCTCTGCCATTTTTTAATGCTTCAACCGCTTGCTCTAGCATCTCCATATAGAGAGTAAAACCAATCGATTGGATCTGACCGCTCTGTTCATCGCCCAATAATTCACCCGCTCCACGGATTTCTAAATCGTGCGTTGCTAGAGTAAAACCGGCTCCAAGATCTTCAAGAGATGCAATCGCTTCTAAACGTTTCACGGCATCTTTAGTGATGGCTTTAGGATGTGGAGTGAGTAAGTAAGCATAAGCTTGATGGTGAGAACGTCCTACTCGGCCACGAAGTTGGTGTAGCTGCGCTAAGCCAAGGTTATCTGCTCGGTCCATAATGATGGTGTTCGCGGTCGGGACATCAATCCCTGTTTCGATGATGGTTGTGCAAACCAATACATTGAATCGTTGGTGATAAAAGTCGTTCATCACTTTTTCCAGCTCACGTTCACGCATTTGTCCATGGGCGACGGTAATTCGAGCTTCAGGGACCAGCTTTTCTAAATCGGCGGCCACTTTGTCGATAGTTTCTACTTGGTTATGTAGAAAATAAACCTGTCCACCGCGCATGATTTCACGTAATACGGCCTCTCGAATCGTATTGTCATCATGTTGGCGTACAAAGGTTTTGATGGCTAATCGTCGTGCGGGTGGTGTGGCGATAATCGATAGATCGCGCATTCCGCTCATCGCCATGTTTAACGTGCGCGGAATCGGCGTTGCCGTTAGCGTGAGAATATCCACATCAGCACGCATCGCTTTTACTTTTTCTTTTTGGCGTACGCCAAAACGGTGTTCTTCATCAACGATCAAAAGACCAAGATCGCTAAATTTTAGCTCGCTGGAAAGCAGTTTATGCGTGCCAACCAAAATGTCGACTTTGCCGTCGGCGACATCTTGTAGAATCTGCTTTTGCTCTTTCGCTGATTTGAAGCGTGATAAAACTTCGACACGGATCGGCAGGTTAGCAAATCGGTCTCGAAAGTTTTCAAAATGCTGCTGCGCGAGTAAGGTTGTCGGCACTAATACGGCCACTTGTTTATTGTTGTCGGTGCAAACAAAGGCGGCGCGCATGGCGACTTCTGTTTTGCCAAATCCAACGTCACCACACACTAATCGGTCCATCGCTTTTTTCTGACACATGTCCGATAGCACAGCGTTGATAGCTGTATTTTGATCATCGGTTTCTTCAAATGGGAAACCTGCTTTAAAGGTCGCGTATTGGCCACGATCCAGAGCGAACTTATAGCCTGGTTTGAGCTCTCGCTTGGCGTAAACATCCAGCAGTTCCGCAGCAACATCACGGACTTTTTCGGCCGCTTTTCGTCGTGCTTTGGTCCATGCTTCACCCCCGAGTTTATGCAATGGTGCGCTTTCTTCCGCGCCGCCAGAGTAACGACTAATGAGATTCAATGAAGCGACAGGGACATAAAGTTTGGCTTCGTTTTGATACTCAAGGGTGACGTATTCGGTCATCATGCCACCCGCTTCAAGCGTCTGTAACCCGAGATAACGGCCGATACCATGATCAATATGAACAACGGGTTGCCCTGGTTTGAGTTCGGCTAAGTTACGAATGACAGCGTCACTATTGGTGACTTTACGATCTTTCTTACGGCGAAGAATGACACGGTCACCGAGTAAATCACTTTCGCAGATGAACGCTAAGTTGGCATTGTTATCAATAAAGCCGTGCTCAGATGCCCCTAATACGAGACATTGTTTTTCTTTTGCTTTGCACGCTTGCTGGAAGGTTTCTTTTTCGATAGGGCGTAGTTTTACGCGTTGCAATAGCTCTAGTAATGCTTCGCGACGGCCTTCTGATTCGACGGAAAAAATGATTTTCCCAGTGAAACTCTCACTAAATTGCCGGATGGCGGCTAAAGGCTCTTTATTTTGATGCATGACCGCCAAGTCGGGTAATGCACTGACCGCTAAATTGATCCGCCCTTGCTTTTCTGAAATCGGTTCCACATTGAGTTGTATCTGAGCCACGTTTTTGAAAAGACTGAAAAGCTCATCTTTTTTAAGCCACAATTCATGAGGTGGCAGCAACGGGCGAAGAGGGTCAACTTTACGCTGCTGGTAACGATATTCGACGTCGGTTAAAAACTGGTCAATCGCTGTTTCGATATTTCCTACGACAATTAGTTGGCTTTCTGGCGCGATATAATCGAACAAAGTTTCGGTGTGTTCAAAAAATAGTGGTTGCCAGTATTCAATACCGGCTGGCCAAATCCCCTTTGAGACTTGCATATAGACAGATTCTGGTTCACGACGCGCTTCAAATCGTTGACGCCAGCGGGTGCGAAAATCTTCAATTGCACTTTCTGTGGTGGGAAATTCATGAGCAGGTAGTAAGCGTATCTCACTGATCTCTTCAATTGAGCGTTGATTCTCAGGATCGAAGGTGCGTATGGTGTCGATTTCATCATCAAAAAAATCAATGCGATAAGGATCGCTGCTGCCCATTGGAAATAAATCAAGAATCGAACCTCGGCTGGCGTACTCGCCTGGGCCAAACACTTGATCAACATGACGATAGCCCGATTTTTCCAGCTGAAGACGCAGTTTATCTAAGGAAAACTGATCGCCAGTTTTAACCATCAGGGTATGCTGTAGCAGAAATTCTCGCGGCGTCTGACGCTGCAATATGGTGCTCACTGGCACAATAGTAATGCCTGTTTTTAAGCTCGGTAATTGATATAGGCGCGCGATGCGATCAGAAATGATCTCTTGATGAGGCGAAAAACTATCATAAGGCAAAGTTTCCCAATCAGGAAACAGCGCCACTTCGGCGTCACTAAACTGCTCAATTTCGTGCTGCAGCTTTAAGGCGGTTTGAGGATCAGGTACAGCCAGTAAAGTGTGGCTATTATGCTGGTTGGCCAGCTCTGCAATTGCCAACGCAAGGCTTGCACCACGTAGGTTACCAATGTGTTTTTTGTCGCCCGCGCCAGCAGGTTTAATCAGAGTCAGTAAAGAGTGTGTAGTCATGAGAACGCTTATGGTTTATTTCGGTCTAAAGAGCGTTGACGCAGCAATTTTTGCTGCTGGTACAGTGCGGCTTTAATCAAGAGATCTTGGTCAGTATCTCGCAGTAAATCGTATTTCATCGTGATGAGATAGTGTTGCTCGTCCGCTTGGCAATCAATCACCGAACTATAGCAATAAATAGCGGCTGCAGGGTGGTCCAAAAACAGTTTACAGCGGGCTTGGGTACCAATCTCTAGTGCGTTTGGATAACGAAGAGAGAAGCGACTGGCACCAAATGTGCTGGTGATGAAGCGTGAATGTGGCTCATCTTGCTGTGATAACATAAAGGTCAGCAACAAATTCAATTTCGAATTTTGAGTATCAAGTAACTGAACGACGTGCTTGAAATCACTATTTTTCAGTTCTAGTCGTGCACTTTCGGTGAGTGCATCCAACTGGCTAAACTCACTGGCCACAATAAATGGGGCAGGGATCTCCGCTTCAAATATTGATTGGGAAGGTAGCATAAATGTGCTGTCTAAAAGTTCAATATTGGTTGTCAGTCCATAGTGAACCGTAAAAAATTCTTGCTCGGTCATAAAGGCATCCTTCTCATCGCTTTGTTGATTATCGTCATACCGGCGAACTAATCAAGGTATGTCCTTGTTATCGAGTCTATTTAACCGATTTTTGGCAAATTAAAGCTACAACCTTCCACCGTTTCTCGTTACAGTACTGAGCATCACTTTTAGGCGGTTTTTCTTATGTTTCATCCTATTTCGGCGTTCATTGGCTTGCGTTATTTACGTGGGCGATCCGGTGATAGATTCAGTCGATTTGTCTCTTATATGTCTACGGCGGGGATAACCATTGGCGTGATGTCACTGGTGACGGTGCTTTCGGTCATGAATGGTTTTGAATCCCAGCTCAAAAATAGAATTTTAGGTGTGCTGCCTCAGGCCGTAGTTTCGCAAAACGGAGATCGCACTTTGCTCACGCAAGATGTGCCTCAATTCATTAGCCAGCTCTCTAGCGCAAGAGCGGCTGAACCGATTGTGCGCAGTGAAGCTGTGGTTCAAAGCTCATCACAACTGGCTGCAGGTTTGCTGGTGGGAATTGAACCTAATCAAAATGATCCGATTTCGGCGCACTTGATTGCGGGTCAAGTGAGTGCGCTCAAGCCGGGCGAATATCAACTGTTCCTTGGCCATTCACTGGCGCGGGCGCTTAACGTGACAATTGGCGATAAAGTGCGTTTGATGGTTACTTCAGCTAGCCAATTTACACCCTTAGGTCGTATTCCTGCGCAGCGTAATTTTACAGTCGCAGGCATCTTCAATACGGGGTCTGATGTGGATGGACAGCTGATGCTGACGCACATCAAAGATGCAGCGCGATTGCTTCGTTTACCATCAAATACTGTGTCGGGATGGCGGCTCTTTTTTGATGATCCTTTTGTGGTCGCAGACCTAGCTAGCGCACCTTTGCCTGAGGGGTGGCAATGGAGTGACTGGCGAGATCAGCGTGGCGAGTTGTTCCAAGCTGTTCGCATGGAAAAAAATATGATGGGTTTGATGCTTGGGTTGATTGTTGGCGTGGCGGCTTTCAATATCATTTCCGCGTTGATCATGGTGGTGATGGAAAAACAAGCTGAGGTCGCGATTTTGAAAACACAAGGCATGACAGATCAACAAGTACTGGCCATTTTTATGGTTCAAGGCGCGAGTAGTGGAGTGATTGGTGCGCTTGTCGGTGGTGTGTTAGGCGTATTGCTTGCCAATAACCTCAATGGATTATTAGAAAACATGGGGGTCGCGCTGTTCTCTGTGGGGGGAACGCTGCCTGTAGTAGTTAACCCCATGCAAATTATGTTGGTGGTGATAGCGGCCATCACGCTCAGTTTATTCGCGACACTGTTTCCTTCCTACCGCGCGTCATCCGTAAAACCTGCCGAGGCTTTAAGATATGAATAACCTTTTACAATGCCATAACGTATGCAAAACCTACCAAGAAGGGGAGCTACGGACTCAAGTGCTAAAAGGCGTCAGTTTTGGCATTCAAGCGGGGGAGTTAGTCTCAATTATTGGGACTTCTGGATCTGGGAAAAGTACGTTATTACACATTCTGGGTGCACTGGATGAGGCAACCGAAGGTTCAGTGTCATTTTTAGGTCAGGATTTATCGAGCTTAAGCTCCAATAAACAAGCGAACATTCGCAATCAACATTTGGGTTTTGTGTACCAGTTCCACCATTTATTAGCCGATTTCACCGCTCTTGAGAATGTGGCCATGCCGTTGCTTATTGGTGGCCAAAAAGCATCGCGTGCTAAACAGGCCGCGCAAGCACTGTTAGAAAAAGTGGGGTTGGGACATCGTTTATCTCATCGACCCTCTGAGCTCTCTGGTGGAGAGCGGCAGCGGGTAGCGATTGCGCGAGCGCTGGTCAATCAACCCGATTTGGTGTTAGCCGATGAGCCTACGGGCAACCTTGATCACAAAACGGCGCTGGCGATTTATGATTTGATGCGTCAAATGAATCAAGAGTTTGGCACGGCATTTTTAGTGGTAACGCATGATAGCGAACTTGCTGCAAAAATGGACAGACAGATGCACATGCAAGATGGTTTGCTGATTAATGTGGAGGCACCGTAGATGTTCACCTCGCTCTCTTTAGTGATTGGTCGGCGTTTTAGCCTGGCAAAGCAGCGTAATAAAATGGTGTCGTTTATCTCGCTCTCTTCCATTATCGGTATCGCCGTGGGCGTTGCGGTGATCATCGTGGGCCTGTCGGCGATGAATGGTTTTGAGAGAGAGCTGCAGAATCGCGTGTTATCTGTCATTGCACACGGAGAGTTTGAAGGGGTTCAACAACCCATCGCAAACTGGTCGTCATTAGTCAAGCAAGCCGTGCAGCATCCAAAAGTGGAAGCGGCCGCTCCTTATGTAAAATTGACGGCGCTGGCAGAGAAAGGCGCGCAACTGAAAGCGATTGAGGTGCGCGGAATTGATCCGCAAATGGAGCGCGCCGTGTCGCGTTTATCTCAATTTGTCTCTTCCGATGCATGGCAAGGTTTTGTCGCAGGTCAGCAACAGGTCATTTTAGGCAAAGGAGTGGCGGATAAATTGGGCGCGGCAGTCGGTGACTATGTCACTTTGATGATCCCCTCTACGAATGAGAGCGCTAAAGTTCAAGCGCCAAAGCGCGTGCGCGTCAAGGTCTCAGGGCTTTTGGAGCTCAATGGCCAAATTGACCACAGCCTTGCGTTAGTGCCATTGGCAGATGCACAAGCTTACGCCAAATTAGGAGAGCGAGTGACGGGCGTTGCTATCAAGGTCTCAGAGGTATTAAATGCAACTCAAATTGTAAGAGAGGTCGGCAATACGCTTGATCAATACGTCTATCTACGCAGTTGGCAGCAAAAATTTGGCTTTTTGTACCGTGATATTCAGCTGGTCAGAACCATTATGTATTTGGTGATGGTGCTGGTGATTGGTGTGGCGAGCTTCAACATCGTTTCAACACTTATGATGGCGGTCAAAGATCGTGCGGCTGAAATCGCCATTTTGCGCACTATGGGCGCGACCGATGGATTAGTGAAACGAATTTTTGTCTGGCAGGGTGTTTTCTCTGGTGTATTAGGCAGTGTGATAGGTGGCGTGTTAGGTGTGTTGATTGCGTGGAATTTAACAGCGTTAATCAAAGGATTAGAACGATTAGTCGGCCATCAGTTTTTGTCTGGTGATATCTATTTTGTCGACTTTTTGCCATCACAAGTGAACCTATCGGATGTGGTGCTTGTCTCTTCCACGGCGATTGTGTTGAGCCTACTAGCTACTTGGTATCCGGCCTCTCGGGCCAGTCAACTGAACCCGGCGTCTGTGCTTAGCGCTAAATAATCTCAACTCGGATTCTTTTCGTTCATCAGCATTGAGCTATTTTTAGCAAACAAAAAGGACCACTTGGTCCTTTTTCAACATCATGCGACATCGTTTTACATGCTCAGTTGTATAACCAGTCTCAATCTCTTGAAGCTTTTATCTCGCTTGGCGCTTTTGCCAGCTTCTTACGACAGAATAGCGCCATAAACCGTGAATGCCGAAGTAGCCGATTATGGCGGATATCACTCCGCACATCATGCACCCCAAAAGGAATGGCGGACCAATGGTACTCATTTGTTGCATGATAAAATGCCAAGAGAGTTCAAAGTGAAATGGTTGTGGTGGTGTTTGCATTACCCATGCGCCAAGCTTGTAGGCGAAGTAGAACAGCACTGGCATGGTGATGGGGTTGCTAATCCAGACCAAGGCTACAGAGAGCGGTAAATTGACGCCGCACATAATGGCAAGGCCAGCGGACATGATCATTTGACTTGGAAGTGGAACAAAAGCCATGAACAAACCTACGGCGAAGGCGCCCGCTGCTGAGCGGCGGTTCAAACACCATAAATTGGGGTTGTACAGCACATTGCCAAAAATTTTTAATGCCTTCTGACGCTTAATCACTTCATGGTTAGGCATAAAACGTTTGATGAACTTTCTTGGCATCGTGACATGACTCTCTTATCTAATTACTGGACCCTAGCTTCGTTTTCGCTAACCGCCATTTCTGCTTCTTATTGGCCTTGGATGCCAGATTGGAAATGGATTCTGCCTCTATTCGCCATTCTTATACTCTCTGTCGGTTATAGAAAACTGCGCTTTCTCTCAGGAGTAACAATGGCTTTAATGGTCATTGTGATCAGCGGGAACTTATTACGTGAGCAGTCCAACACTATTTTTCAGACAGGTTCGAATATTACCATAAACGGGCAGGTTAACAGCTTTTTTAGACAAATTACTCATGGTTATGAAGGAACAATTTCGATTCGATCAATCAATGGTCAAACCTTAGGCATTTTTTTGCGGCCCAAGGTGCGATTAATTGCTCCTTTACCGTTGAAGTATGGTGACGTGGCTGAATTCTCCATCACAGTAAAACCTATCTTTGGTCGGTTAAATGAGACCGGGTTTGATGCAGAGGCGTACTCTTTGAGCCAAGGTATTGTGGCTCGTGCAACGGTTAATAATGGACAGTCTTATCGCATTGAATCATTACCAGAATGGCGAGCACAATGGTACCAGAAGATCAAAACCTGGCTCGCTGATGATCCCAATCTTGGTATTTTAATGGCGCTTACGTTTGGTGAGCGCAGTGATATTTCAACGGCACAGTGGCAAGCATTACGAGACAGTGGGCTGATTCATTTGGTCGCCATTTCTGGTCTGCACATTGGCATCGCGTTTGGTTTTGGTTATAGCCTTGGGCTCGTATTGATGCGTTTGCATCATCGCATGGGGTGGTCGCCATTCGTCGTAGGAAGCTTGTGCGCACTAGGCTATGCTTGGTTGGCTGGCTTTACCTTGCCCACTCAACGCGCGCTCATCATGTGTTTGCTCAATGTGGCGATGATTGTCCTCAATGTCCGTATCAATACGTTGCAGCGACTGCTTATGACGTTATCGGCGGTGCTGCTTATCGATCCTTTTGCTGCGTTATCCAGTAGCTTTTGGATGTCCTTTATTGCTGTCTCAGTGGTGTTCTACCAACTTTCTCTACCTCAAACTCAGCGATTTTTTTTATGGCGTTTATTGACGATGCAGATTGGGTTAGTGCTGTGTATGCTTCCGGTAACTGCTTATTTTTTCGGTGGAGTCAGTACCAGTGCGGCGCTCTATAACTTAGTGTTTATTCCTTGGTTCAGTTTTGTGGTGGTTCCGGCGATCTTTGTGGCTTTAGTGTGTACGGTTTTGACTTTTGATGGCGCACCTATGGTGTGGCATTGGGTGGCCAAATTACTCATTCCAGTTGATTGGTCAATACATTATTCAAGCCTCAGTTGGTTTCCTATTTCTGGGGCTGTTTTGGCTCTGTTGAGCAGTGCTCTGTTGCTGTTTGTGTTTTCACCGTTGATCTCGCGTTTTGCACTTGCGGTTTACAGCCTTATTGTGATGGTTTCTTGGCTCACCATTCCGATAAAAACAGGTTGGCGGATTGATGTGTTAGATGTTGGGCATGGGTTGGCAGTGTTGATCGAAAAAGAAGGACGCTATGTACTTTATGATACTGGTGCAAGTTGGCAAGGCGGTGATCACATCCAGGCAACAGTTGCCCCCGTGTTAAACAAACGGGGAGCTACGCAATTAGACGGGTTGATTTTGAGTCACTTGGATAACGACCATGCAGGTGGAAGAGCGGAAGTTGAGCGTGTTTGGCAGCCCAAATGGAAACGTGCTAGTCAAACGATAGCGGGTTACCAACCTTGTATTGCTGGTGAACAATGGCAGTGGCAACAACTCTCTTTTGATGTTATCTGGCCACCAAAAACTGTAGCGCGGGCTTACAATCCTCACTCTTGCGTGATTCGAATCTTTGACCAAAATACCGGTTTTTCAGTGCTTTTACCCGGGGATGTGGATGCTATGAGTGAGTGGTTACTTGCGCGAACAGAGCAATCCTTACAAAGTCATATCCTGCTTGTACCACACCACGGTAGTAGGACATCTTCTACTGTTGCTTTGATTAGTAAGGTGAACCCTGAAGTCGCTATTGCCTCGCTCGCCAAAGGCGGACGCTGGCAATTACCTTCCGCACAGGTTGTTCAACGCTACCAACAACATGGAGCAAACTGGTTGGATACGGGTGAAGCAGGGCAAATTAGCGTTATTTTTGGCATGCAGAATTATCAAGTTAGCAGCTTGCGTATCTCTCGCTCTCAGGCTTGGTATAGGCAGATGCTCCGTAACGAGGTAGAATGAGCGCAATATTTTCTTAAAAACAAAGCATTTCTATGTCACTCAATACTGACGAAACCACTTGGCAAACCTTCAAACGCCTGTGGACCTATATCCGCCTATATAAATCTGGCCTAGCAGTTGCGGTTGTCGCATTGATTATCAATGCGGTCTCTGACACCTATATGGTGTCGTTACTTAAGCCTCTTCTAGATGAAGGATTTGGTAATGCGGAATCCGATTTTTTGCGAGTGCTGCCTTTTATTATTTTGGGGATGATGGCGCTACGTGGTTTAAGTGGCTTTGTCTCCTCGTACTGCTTGAGCTGGGTTTCTGGCAATGTTGTGATGTTGATGCGTCGAAAAATCTTCAATCAATTCATGCACATGCCTGTCAGTTTTTTTGATAGAGAATCAACGGGTGGTCTGTTATCACGCATCACCTATGATTCAGAGCAAGTGGCTGGGGCGACCAGTCGTGCATTGGTCAGCATTGTTCGCGAAGGTGCGAGTATCATCGGCCTATTGACCTTGATGTTTTGGAATAGCTGGCAGTTATCTTTGGTATTAATCGTGGTTGCGCCAGTGGTTGCGATGGGGATTGGTATTGTCTCTAAACGTTTTCGCAAGATCTCAAAAGGGATGCAGACCACCATGGGTGATGTGACCTCTTCAGCAGAGCAGATGCTAAAAGGGCACAAAGTCGTGCTGAGCTATGGTGGACAAGACGTAGAGCGTAAACGTTTTGACCATGTCAGCAATCAAATGCGTCAACAAACAATGAAGCTGGTTGCGGCGCAGTCCACTGCTGACCCTATTATTCAAATGATTGCTTCTTTAGCACTTGTCACTGTGCTGTTTTTAGCCAGCGTTGATTCTATTCGTGCTGAATTAACACCAGGTACTTTTACGGTGGTGTTCTCGGCAATGTTTGGCTTGATGCGGCCACTGCTGAAAGCGTTAACGAGTGTTACCTCCGATTTTCAACGTGGTATGGCGGCCAGCCAAACATTATTTGAGCTGATTGATTTAGAAACCGAGCGCGACACTGGCCAGTTTGAAACGAAAAAAGTACGTGGTGACGTTAGAGTTCAGGATGTGACCTTTACTTATCAAGGTAAAGAAAAACCAGCGCTGTCTCATGTGAGCTTTGAGATTCCTCAAGGTAAAACGGTCGCGCTTGTTGGGCGTTCCGGCTCAGGGAAAAGTACTATCGCGAGCCTCTTGACTCGTTTTTATGATGTCGATTCAGGTGCTATCTATCTAGATGATCATGATATTCGCGATTATAAACTGAAGAACTTGCGCACCCACTTTGCGCTGGTTTCGCAAAATGTTCACCTCTTCAACGATACCATTGCCAATAATATTGCTTACGCGGCAGAAAATGAGTATACGCGTGAGCAAATTGAGCACGCGGCTAGGCTTGCTCATGCCATGGAGTTTATCAATAACATGCCTGATGGCTTGGATACCATGATTGGTGAGAATGGAGCCAGTTTATCGGGTGGTCAACGTCAACGAGTAGCGATTGCACGAGCGTTATTACGTGATGCACCCGTACTTATCCTAGATGAGGCGACTTCTGCGTTGGATACAGAATCTGAGAGAGCGATTCAATCAGCACTTGAAGAGCTACAAAAGAATAAAACGGTATTGGTCATTGCGCACCGCTTGTCGACGATTGAAGAAGCCGATGAAATTCTAGTGGTCGATGAGGGTGAAATTATCGAACGTGGTCATCATGCTCAGTTAATTGCACAG
This sequence comes from Vibrio sp. V03_P4A6T147, assembly GCF_002241085.1. Classification (NCBI taxonomy): domain Bacteria; kingdom Pseudomonadati; phylum Pseudomonadota; class Gammaproteobacteria; order Vibrionales; family Vibrionaceae; genus Vibrio; species Vibrio sp. V03_P4A6T147. The sequence goes on along the minus strand of NZ_NDIO01000117.1, from coordinate 2,551 downwards.
GATGGGGCGTATGCCCAACTACATCGAATTCAATTTGGTGACTAATCAGTGATTGAAAAAATCTGGTTCGGACATCACCCAGCGTGTTTTTTGTTGTGGCCACTGTTGTGGCCACTGAGTGTCTTGTTTCTGTTGGTCAGTCAAGCACGTAAGCGAGCATTCCAAGCGAACAAAAAAGAGCGCTATAAGGCTCCCGTTCCTGTGGTGGTGGTGGGTAATATTACGGCGGGTGGTAATGGTAAAACACCGTTGGTTGTATGGTTAGTGGAAGCTTTACAAGAACAAGGTTTCAAACCAGGAGTTGTTTCGCGTGGGTATGGTGGTAAAGCTCCGATTTATCCATTAGTGCTGCAAAGTGATACGCCAACCGCTCACTGCGGTGACGAACCTAAATTGATTCACCAGCGCACGGGTGCTCCGGTTGCTGTTGCACCAAAGCGCTCACAAGCAGTGCAAGCCCTGCTTCCGTTGGGTGTTGATGTGATCATCACTGACGATGGCCTTCAGCACTATGCATTGGAGCGTGATCTCGAATTTGCAGTCGTGGACGGCGTTCGTCGCTTCGGTAATGAGCAGTTCATGCCTTTAGGTCCGTTAAGAGAGCCACTCTCTCGGTTAGCGGAAGTTGATTTTATTGTGACTAATGGCGGTCAAGCTCAATATGGCGAATTGGCTATGCACCTTTCACCTAGCTTAGCCGTGAACTTAGTGACAGGTCAGCAAGCGCCAGTGAGCCAGTTACCTGCATTAGTGGCTTTTGCTGGCATTGGTTATCCCACGCGCTTTTTCAATACATTAGAAGCTTTAGGTGCAAAGACAGTATTGACCCAAGGTTTTGCTGATCACCGAGAGTATCAATATTCAGAATTAGAGGCGCTTGCGCAACATGGAGCAAACGTCATCATGACAGAAAAAGACGCAGTGAAATGTGCGGCCTTTGCACAAGAAAACTGGTGGTATCTTCCCGTTTCTGCGCAATTTAGTTCGCCAGATGAAAGGCGTATTTTGGACAAAATAAAAGAGGTAATGGAGTCATATGGATCACCGTCTGCTTGAAATTGTAGCTTGCCCTGTATGTAAAAGTAAGTTGACTTATGATAAAGAAAATCAAGAGCTTATTTGTAAGTTAGATCGTTTGGCCTACCCAATAAAAGAAGGGATTCCTGTGTTGCTTGAGCCAGAAGCGCGCAGCATGACGATGGATGAGGGGCGATAATGGCTTTCACCGTTGTTATCCCTGCTCGTTATCAGTCAACTCGCTTACCTGGCAAACCTTTGGCTGATATCGGCGGTAAACCCATGATTCAGTGGGTTTATGAGCAAGCGTTACAATCGGGAGCTGAGCAGGTCGTTATTGCTACTGATGATGCTCGTGTTGAAGCGGCTGTCCATGCGTTTGGTGGCAATGTTTGTATGACATCATCACATCACGAGTCCGGTACTGAGCGTTTAGCCGAAGTGGTGAAATTAATGGGCATTGCCGATCACCACATTATTGTTAACGTACAAGGTGACGAGCCACTCATTCCACCGAGCATCATCAAGCAGGTCGCTAACAATTTAGCCAACAGTAGCGCGCCGATGGCGACTTTAGCGGTTGAAATTACTGATCAAGCTGAAGTGTTTAACCCTAACGCGGTTAAAGTGGTAACAGATCAAGAGGGTTACGCGCTGTATTTCAGCCGTGCGACAATTCCTTGGGATAGAGATAATTTTGCAACTGGTGGTCAAACGGTGATTCAGCCATTGCTACGTCATATTGGTATTTACGCTTATCGGGCTGGTTTCATCAATACTTATATCAACTGGCAACCCAGTGTACTTGAGAAAATTGAGTGTTTAGAGCAGCTTCGAGTACTGTGGTATGGTGAAAAAATTCACGTTGCCGTTGCTAAAGAAGCACCACCTGCAGGGGTAGATACACCAGAAGATTTAGAGTTAGTGAGAGCGATAGTAAGCCAACGTTAGCTAAAAAAGGAGCAATTATGCTCCTTTTTATCACCGAGTTAATCACGGTTTTATGCGTGCCATGACCTGATCTTTTACGATGAAGTGATGATAAAGAGCCGCTGCGATATGACCACCGATAACAGTCAATACAATCACCTGCATTACTTCACCGTGTAAAGTTTTCCCTATGTTATAAAGCCAATCACTCTTACCTATCAATGAGGGAATCGCATCGCCTGCCAGAGTTAATGTCCGACCTTTTCCTGCAAAACGAAGATAACCACTGATTGGAACAAGCAATGTAAGGAGGTAAAGGGCAGCATGCGCTCCATATAGCAGTTTCTGCATAAGGTCACTTTCATACACTGGCGCTGGTGCTGTTGTGCTTAGTTTTACGGCTAAACGAATCATCGATAATCCAAAAACAGCGACTCCAAACCATGCATGTAAGTTCAGCCATAACACTCGCATTTCGCTACCTTTATCGGAGAATGAACGAAATGAATCGCTTAAAAACAGCAATACGAACAGTAATGCTATAACCCAGTGTATAGCGATGATGATTTTGTTGTGCTTCATTAGTTAAATACCCTTATAAATA
>NZ_NDIO01000141.1:0-15554 GCF_002241085.1 Vibrio sp. V03_P4A6T147 | reverse complement strand
GATACGACTAGAATTATGACTATTTATGAATAGAATGGCTTTGTACAGAATCTCGAGCCGAGGTTTGAACATTTCTATAGAGTAAAGTGGTGTAAATGAGCTATCACGTATTAGTAGTTGAAGATGATGCAGTCACTCGCAGCAAGCTAGCTGGATACTTTCAAAGCGAAGGTTATATGGTAACGCAAGCGGAAAGCGGTACTCAGATGAGAGATGCTTTGAAAAACAGCGCGATAGATCTGATTATGCTAGACATTAATTTACCCGGTGAAGATGGTTTAATGTTAACGCGTGAGCTACGCAGCCAATCTGATATTGGCATCATATTAGTGACAGGGCGCACGGATAGCATTGATAAGATTGTTGGTCTTGAAATGGGGGCCGATGATTATGTAACGAAACCTTTTGAATTGCGCGAGTTGCTGGTGAGAGTGAAAAACTTGCTGTGGCGGATCTCGACCGCAAAAAACAAACTGAACGAAGAGAGCGGTGTATCTCACAATACGAATTTAGTGCGCTTTAGCGAGTGGACCTTTGATATCCAGCGCCGAGCGCTGAGCCGTAATGGTGAGCCCGTAAAACTGACCAAAGCGGAATATGAGCTATTAGTTGCCTTGTCGTCATATCCGAATCAAGTCCTTAGCCGTGAACGTATTTTAAATATGATCAGCCATCGTGTGGATGCACCTAACGATCGAACGATTGATGTACTGATTCGACGCATGAGGGCGAAGATGGAGTTTGATCCCAAGAATCCGCAAATCTTTGTGACTGTGCACGGTGAAGGTTATATGTTCGCTGGTGATTAGCTGAGTGGTCGCATGTGTAAAATTGGCAGTTGGGCCGTGCCTTTTTATTCCCATGATTTTTTGTAGCCGCAATTACCAAGAAAAACGGAGCACATAAGTGGCTCCGTTTTGGGTTGGTATAATAGCTAATTGCTATTGATGTCTAACTCTGTATCGCCATGCCCGGAGGCCCAATCACGTAAGTCTTGCCACAGCAGCCCTAACGTTTCATACCAGTAACGCTCAGTTTGTTCTAAATAACGCGCTCGAGGAGCGTATTTTTCCCAAGGTTGCTCAATATTCGTTTGCGCTAAGAAATTGGTTGGCGCAGGTATTGGGTCAATACCTGCAGAATTAAACTCTTTTAACGCTCTTTCCATATGACTGGCTGACGTTACCAAAACCAGCCTACGCTGTTGAACAAAGGCGGCGGCTTGTCGTGCTTCTTCCCAAGTATCTTTAGCTGTTTCTAGCAAAATAATATCGGATTTATTCACTCCAAGCGCGAGTGCCACCACGGCTAGCATGCGCGCATGGCTAAATTCCGACCCGCCAGAGTAGCCTGATAAAATCAACTTTGAGCCGGGGTACATACGCATGACACGTATGCCTTCGTTTAAGCGTACCAACGCAGTGCGGCTGAGTTCCGAGGTCGGCGGGATTTGGTCATCCACTACGTGGCCGCTACCTAAAACCATCACATAATCGATGGTGCCATCAACGGGGAGAAAAGCCGAGTATTGTCTTTCCAAAGGCATTAGCATGCGCGTTGCAAAGGGTTGGAAAGAGATAAGAAATATCCCCACTAAAGAGAAGAGGACAAACATACAGCCAGTCTTACGTCTGACGGTGAACATTATGAGCATTAATCCGACAAAACCGAGGATTAGCATTGCCGGAAGAGGCATTAATAATGAGGAAATAACTTTTTTCAGCTCAAACATATACAAAATAGTCCGAAAAAACACCACTTGATAATAAAAAGGAACAAAGCCCCTTTATTCCTGCCATTCCTATGACAGAATAGCAGCACGATTCGCTATCATAACTCAAGCCACTGTGACTGAAGACCGGAATTTCGACGATATTGCCCACAAATTTGCAAAAAACATATACGGCTCTGACAAAGGTGAAATTCGTCAAGTCATTGTTTGGCAAGATCTTGAGCAACTGCTCGCTTTGTTGAGCAACCACCCAAAACCTTTGCAAGTGCTTGATGCTGGCGGCGGTTTGGCACAAATGTCACAAAAAATAGCCAAGCTTGGACACCAAATCACGCTGTGTGATTTATCCTCGGAAATGCTCCAGCTAGCCGAACAAGAGATCCGCAAAAATGGTCTGCTTGAGCAGTATCGGTTGGTACATTCCCCCGTGCAATCCATCCAATCGCACCTTAGTGCGCCAGTGGATGTGTTGTTGTTTCACGCGGTGATGGAATGGTTAGCCGAGCCAAAACCCGCATTGCAGAATTTGTTAGAGCAAGTTAGGCCAGGTGGTATGGCATCAATCATGTTCTATAACCATCATGGCTTGGTGTACAAAAATGTTGTCTGTGGCAACATTCCCCATGTATTGGAGGGCATGCCGCATCGCAAGCGGTTTAAGCTCCAGCCTCAGCAAGGGCTAAAACCTGAAGAAGTGTATCAATGGATCGAAGAATCAGGATTTGAGATTTGTGGAAAATCGGGCATCCGATCATTCAGTGACTATATTGGGAATGTGAAAAATATGGGTGACTACCAATATGAAGATGTACTGGCACTCGAACAACAATTATGTAGACAAGAGCCGTACCTCTCACTAGGTCGATACATTCATGTATGGGCGAAAAAGAAAATAGAGCAGGAATAACAATGAGTGAGATGACTCAGAACGCTGCACAGCAACCTATTGATGAATTGGTTGGTTGGGTAAAGCAGCATGATTTCTCATTGAACCTGACGACAGAACGACTGGCGTTCCTTATTGCCATTGCAGTATTGAGTAACGAAAGGTTTGATGAAGAATTAGGTGAAGGTGAGTTACACGATGCGTTTGCCATCGTAACTCGCTTATTTGAAGAAACCGGTGAAGCCTCCGCGTTTCGTGCTAATAATGCGATCAATGAGTTGGTAAAACAGCGCTTAATGAGCCGCTTCACCAGCGAGATGACTGATGGCGTTAGCATTTACCGTTTGTCACCGTTGGCTATTGGTATTACGGACTATTACGTCCGCCATAGAGAGTTTTCCAAGCTGAAGCTCTCAATTCAGCTTTCTATGGTCGCCGATGAAATGGCCAAGGCGATTGAAGCCGCGAATAAAGGTGGTACTCCCGGGCATTGGAAAAAGAACGTCTACGGCGTATTAAAATACTCGGTAGGGGAAATTTTTGATCGTATCGATTTAAACCAACGTGTGATGGACGAGCAGCAGCAATCGGTCAAACTGCAAATCGCAGAGTTGCTGAATAAAGATTGGCGTGAAGCGATCAACAACTGTGAATCGTTATTGTCTGAAACCTCTTCAACGCTGCGTGAACTGCAAGACACTTTACAAGCGGCGGGGGATGAGCTGCAAACGCAAATTTTGGATATCCAAGAATTGGTTTATGGCGAAGCTGAACTCGAATTTATTGAAGAAATCCTGTTTGGATTACAGATGAAACTTGATCGCATCACCAGTTGGGGACAACAGGCGATCGATCTCTGGATTGGCTACGACCGCCATGTCCATAAATTCATTCGTACCGCCATTGATATGGACCAAAACCGAGCGTTTAGCCAGCGCTTACGTCAATCACTGAGCGACTATTTTGACGCGCCTTGGTATCTCACTTATGCCGATGCCGAGCGTTTAACCGACCTTCGTGATGAAGCTCTCGTGTTAAGAGATGATGAGGTGATGGGGCAAGTGCCTCCAGAAGTGGAGTACGAAGAGTTCCAGCAAGTCAATGATGAGCTCTCCTTGCGTATCGGCAGCATGCTCAAAGGTCATAAAGATCAAGGGATGCCAATTGATTTAGGACGAGTACTGAGAGACTACCTCGCCACTCATCCCCATACACATCATTTTGATTTAGCCCGAATTATTGTTGATCAAGCGGTGAGGCTTGGCTACTCAGAGCAAGATTACCAAGCCATCCAACCTGACTGGCAAGCGATCAACGATTTTGGTGCAAAGGTACAAGCAAATGTCATCGACAGATATTAATGAATACATGCCAGAAAATCTGGCTAAAGCGATTTCAAATCCTTTATTTCCTGCGCTAGATAGCCAGCTTCGAGCTGGGCGTCATGTTTCTAGTGATGATTTGGACAATCACACCTTTTTATTGGATTTTGAGCCCGATTTAGCGCTGTTTTACCAACGCTATAACACCGAATTAGTCAAAGCGCCGGAAGGCTTTTTTTACCTCGTCCTCGCTCTACTGCTTTAATCAATCGTAGCGTGCTGTCTGAGTTGGATATGCTGGTCGGCAAAGTGCTCTGTTTTCTTTATTTGAGTCCTGAACGCCTTGCGCACGAAGGCATCTTTACTAATCAAGAATTGTACGAAGAGCTACTGTCTCTGGCCGATGAAAAAAAACTGATGAAGCTCGTCACCAACCGAGCCAGCGGTTCAGACTTAGACAAAGAAAAGCTGTTTGAAAAAGTGCGTACCTCACTGCGTCGTTTACGTCGTTTGGGGATGATCATCCATTTAGGTGATACCAATAAATTCCGCATTAGCGAAGCCGTATTTCGTTTTGGTGCCGATGTGCGTATTGGTGACGACATGCGTGAAGCGCAACTGCGTTTGATCCGCGATGGTGAAGCGGTTGTCCACGCCCAAGAACCGAATCAAGGCAGCTTGCTGGATAACGAAGACGAGATTGAAGAACAAAATGTTAACGAGCAAACAGAATGGGAAGGTGAAGCATGATTGAGAGAGGTAAATATCAATCGCTAACCATGATCAATTGGAACGGCTTTTTTGCTCGGACTTTTGATATTGATGGATTAGTTACCACCTTATCGGGCGGTAACGGTGCGGGCAAATCGACCACCATGGCGGCATTTATCACCACCTTGATCCCAGATCAAAGTCTGCTCCATTTTAGAAACACCACCGAAGCGGGCAGCTCACAAGCGTCTCGCGATAAAGGCTTATACGGTAAACTGCAAGCGGGCGCATGTTACGCCGCGTTGGATGTAGTGAATTCACGCAAACAGCGTTTACTGTTTGGCGTTAAGCTACAACAGGTGGCGGGGCGCGATAAAAAAGTGGATATCAAACCGTTTGTGATTCAAGGCTTGCCAAGCCATGTCAAACCAACCGATGTGCTGATTGAAAACGTCTCAGACAACCACGCGCGCGTGCGTCAACTCAATGAAGTGAAAGAGATTGTCGCGAAAATTGAAGGGGCGCATTTTAAAGCATTTAGCTCCATTGTCGATTATCACGCGCAAATGTTTGAATTTGGCGTGGTGCCGAAAAAACTGCGTAACAGCAGTGACCGTTCAAAATTCTATCGCTTGATTGAGGCTTCTTTATACGGCGGTATTTCCAGTGCCATTACTCGCTCGTTGCGTGATTATCTGTTGCCACAAAATGGTGGTGTGAAGAAAGCATTCCAAGATATGGAATCGGCGTTACGTGAAAACCGCATGACATTAGAAGCGATCAAAACCACGCAAGCGGATCGCGATCTCTTCAAGCACCTGATTACCGAATCGACAAATTACGTGGCAGCGGATTACATGCGCCACGCCAACGATCGCCACAATAAGCTAGAGCAAACGCTCGCGTTGCGTAACGAGTTGTTCGGCTCTCGCCATACATTGATTGAGCAAAATCGATTACTCAATCAAGTTCAAGAAGAGCTTGAACTTCTGTTAGAGCAAGAATCTACCTTAGAGCAAGATCACCAAGCCGCTTCTGATCATTTGCAACTGGTGCAAAACGCACTGCGTCAGCAAGAGAAAATTGAACGCTATCAAGAGGATTTGCAAGAGCTCACTATTCGCCTTGAAGAGCAAATGATGGTGGTCGAAGAGGCGCAAGAGCGCGTCATGATGGCTGAAGAGCAAGCGATTATCTCTGAAGATGAGGTCGATAGCTTAAAGAGTCAACTGGCCGATTACCAACAAGCATTAGATGTTCAACAAACGCGAGCCTTGCAATATCAACAAGCCGTACAGGCGCTCGATAAAGCCAAACAGTTGCTAAATGATGATCAGTTAACACCAGAGCGTGCCCAAGCACAGGTTTCTGATCTCAAGCATCAGCAAGACGCTAATACGACCACGTTATTAGCGTTAAAGCATAAATTGGACATGTCTTCGGCCGCGGTCGAACAGTTTGAGCAGGCACTGAAATTGGTGCGCAGTGTGGTGGGTGAAGTGCCTCGTCACGATGCGGCTCAGCATGCAAAAGCCATCATGCAGCAAGCGCGTAACGCCCAGCAAATCAGCCAAAATGAAGCACAGTGGTATGCACAGCAGCGAGATCTGGAACGTCGCTTAAATCAGCAGCAAGTGGCGCGTCAGTCCGTGGTTGAATACCAAAAGCAACACCATATTGACTTGCACGATGAGCTAACACTAGAGCAAGAGCGCGAGCGCCACGCCGCTCTGATTGAATCGCTGGAATATGAACAAGAAGTGCTGCGTGAACAGCGCAGTGAGCAGCGCCGTACCGAGCAAGATAAACAGGCTGAAATTCAACGACTGGAATCGATCGCTCCGACTTGGATTGCTGCTAACGATGTATTGCATACCTTACGCGAACAAAGTGGTGCAACATTAGAAAATAGCCAAGCTGTGATGGCGCAGATGCAGCAAGTGCTTGAGCAAGAAAAAGCACAATCAATCGCTAAAGATAAGCTGGCAGAACGTCGCGCGCAGCTTGAAAACGAAATCGAGCGCTTGGCGTCTCCTGGTGGTTCAAATGATCCTCGCTTGAAAGGATTAGCAGATAGCTTAGGCGGTGTTTTACTGTCTGAAATTTACGATGACATCACGATTGACGATGCACCTTATTTCAGTGCCATGTACGGCCCAGCTCGCCATGCGATTGTGGTTTCGGATTTATCTGGCATCAAAGAGAAGCTGGTCGAGCTTGATGACTGCCCAGAAGATCTGTACATCATTGAAGGGGATGTCGATGCCTTTGATGATAGCTCGTTCAATGCTGACGAATTGGAAGGAGCGGTATGTGTACAGCTCAATAACCGCCAAATGCGTTATTCTCGTTTACCTGAGATCCCACTCTTTGGCCGAGCCGCGCGCGAACAACGTTTAGAGTTACTGCGTAACGAGCGCGAAGAAGTGGTGGAAGAGCACGCGAAAGCGGCGTTTGATTCACAAAAACTGCAACGTCTATACCACAGCTTTAACCAATTTGTTGCTTCACACATCCAAGTCGCTTTTGAAGCCGATCCAGAACAAGCGTTGCAAGCTGCACGTGAGCAACGCAATCAGCTCGTCCGTGTATTGGCTGAATTGGACGCAAAAGAGCAGCAGCAACGCAGCCAATTGCAGCTAAGCAAACAAGCGTTAACGATGCTCGATAAGCTGGCTCCTAACATGTTGCTCATTGAAGATGAGGCATTGCAAGCACGTTTCGATGAAGCTGAGCAGAACATTAATCAACTGGCGGAAGCGAAAGCGTTTTTAAACTCGCACGGTAAAGCCATCGCGAAGTTAGAGCAGCTTGCTTCAGCGCTTGAGGTTGACCCGCAGCAATTTGATGCACTCACTGCACAATATCAGCAAGCGGATCAAGCTCTTCAGACATTGAAGGTGCAGATCTTTGCACTCTCAGACGTGATTGAACGCCGCCACTATTTTAGCTATTCCGATTCGGTTGATCTGCTCAGTAAAAGCAGCGAGCTAAGTGAGCAGCTCAAAAACAAATTGGTCGAGGCAGAAAGAGCCCGTACTCGTACTCGTGATGAGCTCAAACAGGCTCAAAGTCAAATGAACCAATATAACCAAGTGTTAGCGGCCTTAAAAAGCTCGCATCAAGCTAAGTTGGAAACGGTTCAAGAGTTCAAGCAGGAGCTACAAGAGTTTGGTGTGCATGCCGATGAAGGTGCGCAAGAGCGTGCTGAACGCCGTCGTGATGAATTGCAACAGCGTCTGCATGCCTCACGTACCCGTAAGAGCGAGTATGAACGTACACTGACCGCAACTGATCTTGAAATGAAAGCATTAGTTAAACGGTTGAAAAAGGTGCAGAAAGATTATCAAGATCTGCGCACATTTGTGGTGAATGCAAAAGCAGGGTGGTGCTCTGTATTACGTTTGGCGCGTGATCACGATGTTGAGCGCCGCTTGCATAAACGTGAGCTGGCGTATCTATCGGCCGATGAACTGCGTTCCATGTCGGATAAATCGTTGGGCGCGCTGCGTTTAGCAGTCGCAAGCAATGACGACTTACGCGATGCACTGCGTTTGTCGGAAGATAACGCACATCCAGAACGCAAAGTTTTGTTCTACATCGCCGTGTATCAACATCTGCGTGAGCGTATTCGCCAAGACATCATTCGCACCGATGATCCTGTTGAAGCGATTGAAGAGATGGAAGTGGAGCTTGCACGCTTAACAGAAGAGCTGACTCAACGTGAAAACCGATTAGCGATCAGCTCTGAATCGGTGGCCAGCATCATCAAAAAGACCATTCAACGTGAGCAAAATCGTATTCGGATGCTCAACCAAGGTTTGTCTAACATTAACTTTGGTCAGGTGAAAGGCGTTCGCCTTAACGTGAAAGTACGCGAGAGCCATGAAATCCTACTCGCGGGATTATCTGAAAAACAGAGTCAGCATAAAGATCTGTTTGAGAGCACTCGTTATACCTTCTCCGAAGCGATGGCGAAATTGTTCCAGCGTGTTAACCCGCATATCGATATGGGGCAACGTTCACCGCAAGTCTTGGGTGAAGAGCTATTGGATTACCGCAACTACTTAGAGCTGAGTGTTGAAGTAAATCGCGGATCCGATGGCTGGTTGCAAGCGGAATCGGGCGCGTTATCGACTGGTGAAGCGATTGGTACTGGGCAGTCTATTTTATTGATGGTGATTCAAAGTTGGGAAGAGGAATCTCGTCGTCTACGCAGTAAAGACATCGTTCCATGTCGTTTACTGTTTTTAGATGAAGCGGCGCGTTTGGATGCCAAATCCATCTCAACCTTGTTTGAACTGTGCGAGCGTCTGGATATGCAACTTTTAATTGCTGCGCCAGAGAACATTAGCCCTGAGAAAGGCACGACTTATAAATTAGTGCGCAAAGTGTTTAAAGATCACGAACACGTTCATGTGGTCGGTCTACGGGGTTTTGGTCAAACTGAAAAACCAAAATCAGAAGCACAGCAGATGGCCGAAATGCTGTAAGCATCGCCTCCATCGCTAATAAAAAAGCCCAATACTCCTGATAGAGATTGGGCTTTTTAGTGATTAAATTTGGTGAGAGTTACTCACTTAACTCACCAGAGCCGAATTGCTTTGCGGCATAAGCCACGCGTTCTTCGGGGCTGGGATAGATAAGTTGCGTACCTAAACTTTCAATATGCTGCAAGCGTGGCAACAGCCCTGCGCCATTGGCTATCTGGATAGCAAGCCCTGGGCGAGCGTTAAGCTCAAGTACCATTGGTCCTTCTTCTTTATCCAACACCATGTCGGTTCCCATATAACCAAGGCCGGTCATTTCCCAAGCGCTAGAGGCTAAGGTGAGTAGCTTTTTCCAATGTGGTACTTGCAGCGTTGAGAGCTCTTTGCCGGTATCTGGGTGCTCAGTGATGGGTAAATTAAACTGCACGGCTCGTACTGCTTTTCCTGTCGCAATATCAAGACCTACGCCAACAGCGCCTTGGTGTAAGTTGGCTTTACCATCAGAAGCCGAAGTCGAAAGGCGCATCATCGCCATGACGGGGTAACCTTTGAAGACAATAATGCGTACATCAGGCACACCTTCATAGCTAAAGCCTTCGAAACAATCGTCAAACTTAATTAGGTTTTCAACCACAGCAACATCATTTTTACCGCCTAGTGAAAATAGTCCGGCCAAGGCATTACTGATGTGGCGCTCAACATCTTGCTGGTTGATGGTCGCACCAGAAGGTTTAGTGTACACACCATCCTTGTGCGACATAATCACTAAAATTCCTTTACCACCGCTTCCGCGTGCAGGTTTTATCACAAAGCCCGGCCACTCTTTAACCATGGCATGGATCGACTTCACATCCGCTTGATTACTGATCACACCAATCAGTTTTGGCACAGTACAACCCGCACGCTGCGCAATCAATTTGGTTTGTAACTTATCATCAACCAATGGGTATTTTGAGCGATCGTTATAGCGACCAATGTAGCTATGGTTGCGCTTGTTCATGCCCATAATGCCTTTACGGCGTAGCTTAAATGGAGAAGTGTATTCGGATAATGAAAACATCTTTACTCCTCGGCTAACGGTTTAAAACGGCGAAGTTCAGTTAAACGGTATCCAGTATAGGTTCCCAATAGCAGAATGGCAGCTAATACGATCAGCTGTAAGCCAATAAAATTAAAGGTTAGGTGTTGGACATAAGAGTTAGTCATTGCTAAGTAGATTAAGATGGAAGTAAAGAGCGAGCCGCCACCTTGTAAAATCACCTCTTTTGCTCCTTCTTCTTCCCATAGAATCGACATACGTTCGATGGTCCAAGAGAGAATGATCATCGGGAAGAAGGTAATGGATAACCCTTCGGTCAGCCCGATCTTAAAGGCAACAACGGTAAAGACAGAGATGATGAGTATTACCGCAATGATGACCGCCGATATCCGTGCTACCAGTAGCAGGTTCAATTTCGATAAATAGCTACGAATGATCAAGCCTGTTCCGACGATAAGCAGAAAGCCCACGATACCTGTCAGTAATTGAGTTTGAACAAACGCCACGGCGATCAGTACCGGCATGAAGGTTCCCGAAGTCTTTAGCCCAATAATCACCCGCAAGAACACCACAATTAATGCACCGATAGGAATCAACATGATGGTCTTGAACATCGCTTGCTCTTCAAGCGGCAAACTGTGAATAGAGAAGTTTAAGAGTTTGTCGGCCTCAATTTTATTATTGGTTGCCGTTTGAGGTGAAACATCTTGAGACAGCATAGTGAAGTGAACTTGGCTGTTTTGCCCACCCGTGACATCCAGCAGTGAAACGTTGGATTCATCCCAAACCAGTAGGTTAGGGTGGTTGGGCTGCGTACCTGTTTCAGGGTTAAAAAGTACCCACTGATCGCCATTCCATATTTCGTTCATGTGTTGAATCGTTTGACGGCGGCGACCATCTTCGAGCTGAATAACACCAACGACTTTATTGGGAATTTGAGAGTATGACAGCAGTTTTTGTGTGGCGTCCACTTTGCTCATTTTATTAAGCAGCAAAGAGGCGTTTTGGCTATCGGCGTCATTGAGGTTTTTAATCAGTTCGCGGGTAAAAGTGATGTTATCCGCCGAGCGTTGATTCGCTCGTTCAATTAATGCGATAGCCGCGGCTTCTTCTGGGCCGTCAAAGGTTGGCTTGACCACATCACCGATGGGGGGGATAGGGGCCGCTTTCGCTTGAGGATCGACTAAAAATTGGCTTTTGTAGTAAATAGTTTGTGGGCCAGTTGCTTTGCGGATTGACCACTCAACACGTTTGCCCGTGTCAGTAGTAACGTAAGCTACGCCATAACCTGGTGATGATGACGATTCATTGATCAAAGTATATCCATCTTGAGTATGAGGCGCAGCTAAAGAGACTTTGGCTTCTTTGCCTAACGCATTGAATTCAACACGTGCTTCAATATCCCAAATTTGGCGAGTTTCCCCGGGTGTCCATGGCACCCCGTAAGTTTGGTGGCGAACTACACTCAGTGTAATTCCTGCCACTATCAGCAATAAAACGGATAGATAAAATGGAACTCGTGACGTCATAAATGTCCTTGCTACTATTTAGTTTCGGTTTGGATATACTTGCGACTGACATCGACTAACGCGATATCACGAATAAACTCGCGGCCTAGAAGAATAGGATGGCTCATTTGAGAGCGATCAGCCAAGGTGAACTGTGCTTTTTCGTGAATACTGCCTAATTTTACCCACAGCTCAACAACGGCTCTGCGTTCCATCTCATCGTTGGTCGATTGGCGAATTTTAACGTAGCGAATAATGGGTGATTCAATCCAGTTACTCTCGTCTGTTGCTCTATCACCATCGGAAAGATGAAAGCGCACCCAGTTTTTCCCATTACGTTCAAACTCTTCAATATCAATCGCATTGAGTGAAGAGGTGGCGGCCCCTGTATCAACTCGAGCATCAAAGGTTTGTTTGATCGAATCAATCGTGACTTTTTCGACTTCACCTAAAATGACGTCATAGCGTGATTTTTGAATAGAGGGTGTAGCGACTGGAATTATCACATCATCATTACTGGTTGCTTCTACACGTTTTTGTTGGGTATTGGTCGTGATCTGCTTAAGTTTTGTTAGTTTTCGATCGAGTTTTGATATTTGGTTTTCAAGGCTTTCAATGTAATCATTCTGGTTACTTAGCTGAAGCTCAAGGTTGGTCATTGTGTTGCTGAGGTTCGATTCGGAAGCTTGAATCGCTGCGAGGGTAGCTTGGTGGTATTGTTCACCATTGGTTAGAGTGCAACCTGACAGTAAGGCAATGGCAATGACGGGGGCTACAGACTTAAACATTTGCGACCTTATGTGTTTGTAATGAATACGGATAAACCGAAGTTTAGCTAACAAAATTTAGCTGATAAAAAAGGATGCGTACGGCATCCTTTGACAAGGGTAGTATTATACGCATAGCCAAGCGTTAAAACTGTGTCAATTATAGTTTTTTTGCTACCAAAATAGCGCGTCGTGGTGCGGGATACCCTTCTACGGTTTTGCTTGGGTCGTTTGGGTCAAGATAGTCGGGCAATGAGTTGTGCGTCATCCATTGAGTTGTTCGTTGTTCATCAACAGAGGTGACGCTTTCATCAACGATACGCACGTCACCAAAACCACATTTCTCAAGCCACACTTTGAGCGCTTTGGCGGAAGGGAAAAAATAGACGTTACGCATTTGTGCGTAGCGGTCGACAGGGACCAACACCGCATTTTCATCGCCTTCAATCACCAGCGTCTCAAGAATCAATTCGCCCCCTGTGACCAACTGATTTTTCAATTGGATCAGATGATCTAGCGGTGAGCGGCGATGGTATAGGACACCCATGCTAAATACGGTATCAAAGGCGTTCAATTCGGGTAACTGTTCAATGCCTAGTGGCAGAAGATGAGCACGTTGGTCATCACCCAATAGTTTACGCACCGCTTCAAACTGCACTAAAAACAGGTGCGAAGGGTCGATACCCACACACAGGCGAGCACCTTCGCCAAGCATACGCCACATGTGATAACCATTACCACAGCCGACATCCAGCACGGAACGGTCTTTCAGCGGTGAAATGTGGGGCAATACGCGGTCCCATTTCCAATCGGATCGCCACTCAGTGTCGATATGGATACCATGTAAGTGATAAGGGCCTTTGCGCCAAGGATGAAAAGTTTTAAGCAAACTTTCTAATTTCTTCTGTTCGCCTAACGTCAGCGGTGTGCTATTTGAGAGAGTGACTGACTGTTTGAGCTCGATCAGCTCAGGTGTACCCGAGGGGATTTTATTTAACGCACGAACCCAGCGGTCAAAGTCGCCATGCTCTGCATTTTGCCAGTCCGTCAACTGCTGTGGCAAAACGTTTAGCCAAGGTTGAAGACGGGTATCTTGAGCGATCAGTTGATAAAAATTGGCAAAGTTAAACATGCAAAGCGTATTCCTAGATTAGGTAAAAAGATCCTAGATAAATGGCTGGTCAGGTTTTGGCCCTTCTAGGGAAAAGAGCTAAAATGTCATTCTATTATTTGATAGCGAACTATTATTTAATAGCG
The DNA here is from genome assembly GCF_002241085.1 of Vibrio sp. V03_P4A6T147. Taxonomy (NCBI): domain Bacteria; kingdom Pseudomonadati; phylum Pseudomonadota; class Gammaproteobacteria; order Vibrionales; family Vibrionaceae; genus Vibrio; species Vibrio sp. V03_P4A6T147. The sequence continues at coordinate 1,842 of NZ_NDIO01000141.1, read as the reverse complement.
AACATCGAGCCAAAGTTGAAACACTGGAACCACACTTCATAACTTGAAAAGCCAATGTGTTTAAAGCGAGCTTTATGTGTTGTGATGGAGTCTGGGCGCATCACATTTTCAATCGCACTGCGTTTTTGACTGATTTCTAATTCGCTGTAACCATTGGCTCGCTTGAAATCATGATGAAGGTCAATTAGCAGATCATGCGCCGTTTCATCTTCAAAAATGTACTTTTCAGATAAAATCAGTATGCCACCGGGGCGAAGACCCACGTAGATTTTTTCAAGCAGTGCTAGCCTATCTTCTGGCGATAGAAATTGCAGCGTAAAATTGAGCACCACTACTGAGGCATCATGAATTTCAATCTCACGGATGTCGGCTTCAATTACCTCGATAGGCGTATCCGAACGATAGGCGTTAATGTGCAGTTTACAACGCTCAACCATAGCAGGCGAATTATCGACCGCTACAATTTTACAACCTTCTTGGCGAATATGACGACGCATCGAAAGCGTAGCCGCGCCTAAAGAGCAACCCAAATCGTAAATGGTAGAGTGTGGCTTAACAAAGCGCTCAGCTAACATGCCGATTGCAGAGATAATATTGCTGTACCCCGGCACAGAGCGCTGAATCATATCAGGGAAGACTTCAGCAACTCGTTCATCAAAGGTGAAATCACCAATTCTATCGATTGGAGCAGAAAAAATGATGTCTTTATGATGGCTCATGGTGTACCTCATAGCGGCGCGCAACAAGTAGTGCTGACGGCTGCACTACCTTAAAAAAGGCGCACATTCTAAGAGAAAAGTGTGCGCGTGTCATTAACCTCGCACGCGATCATCAAAATAGGGTGATTTGGTGTTGGTCATCTTGGGCTGGAAATGTTGTCAATGTAGGTAATGTGAGTCGTTGTTGCAGCTGTTGGTATAGCTCGGCGGCTAATAATGGGGCTTCAATATTGTCTGGCGTGTGGACCATAAGATAAGGTTGTTTTCCTTGTTCGATCCAATGTGGCAGTTTGGTCATCCACGCTTCAAAAAAGGGGTAATTGGCCTCTAATTCTGGGTGGCCGATAAAACGGATCATCGGCGTTTGTGCCGTGGCAATGGCGTGAACAGGGACTTTAGGTTTCTTTTTCTGAGCATCAATGATGACGTCGGTCGTCGGTTTGGCCGAAAAGATAGGACGACTATCCATAATGATTCGCTCAATCGACGATTCAACTAACCATTGATTGAGCGCTTTTTCAGCTTCGCCTTTAGCAAAAAACTCAAGGTGCCGTACTTCAACGCTTAGTGGAAAACCCGCGGGAAAATAGGCGCAGAATTTTTTCAGCTGCTCTAAGTGCTGTGGGCCAAAAGTAGCTGGCAGTTGGATGGTCCATAATCCAACACGAGAGTGCAGAGGCTCCATCAGCATCATAAAATCTTTTAACTGATCTTGGCAGCCAGTGAGCTTATGTTCGTGGGTAATAGCTTTGGGCAGTTTGAACGTAAACCGAAAATCATCATGAGTGGCGGCGCGCCAGTTCTGCACTGTGTTCATGGAAGGTGACGCATAGAAAGTAGTGTTGCCTTCTACGGTATGAAAAACCCTCGCATACTTTTCAAGACGCTGCGCAGCAGGCGTTCCCGCGCCGTAAAACGTACTTTGCCAGCCCGCGTGTGACCACATGGTAAGGCCGAGTCGCAGTGGTAAATTCATCATACTGACCTTTTATCCATTACTAAAAATAAATACTCTACGAGAGTTTTGATGATTTTGGTATTTTAACGCTATAATCAGCCGCAATTTCTCAGCGGTGTTGCTATTTTGGTTGATTATTGATTTAAAAAGCAGCAACCCTTGATA